>JAACED010000002.1 GCA_011682695.1 Gammaproteobacteria bacterium | reverse complement strand
GAGAAACTGCTCGCTTCGCTTGCTGGGGGGAGAAACTGCTCGCTTCGCTTGCTGGGGGGAGAAACTGCTCGCTTCGCTTGCTGGGGGGAGAAACGCTCTTCCCCGTGGCTCACTCGTGCTGGGGGAATCCCAGATCGACGCCTCGATGGATCGGATCCGGCCAGCGGCTGATGAGCACCTTCGAGCGGGTGTAGAAACGCACACCGTCGGGACCGTAGATCGAGTGGTCTCCGAAGAGGGACTGTTTCCAGCCACCAAAGGAATAGAAGGCCAGGGGAACCGGGATCGGGACGTTGATGCCCACCATCCCGACGAGGATCTCGTGCTGGAACTTGCGGGCTGCTCCACCGTCGTTGGTGAACAGCGCCGTGCCGTTGCCCCACTGATTGTCGTTGACCATTCGGATGGCGTCCTCGTAGCTGTCGGTGTGCACCACGCCCAGTACCGGACCGAAGATCTCGTCGCGGTAGATGGTCATGTCGGGTGTGACGTTGTCAAACAGGGTGGGTCCGAAGAAGTAGCCGCCTTCGCAACCCTCGACCAGGAGGCCGCGGCCGTCGACAACCAGATCCGCTCCTTCGTCGACGCCTGTGTCGACGTACCCGGCAACCCTGTCCCGGTGCTCTCTCGTAATCAGAGGACCGAGTTCCGAGCCGACGTCGAGTCCGGGACCGATCACGAGGCGGGCAATTCTCTCCTCGATCTTCGGCAGGAGCCTTTCGGCGGCATCCCCGACGGTCACGATGACCGAGATCGCCATGCACCGTTCCCCGGCAGAGCCGTAGCCGGCCGATACGGCAGAGTCCGCCGCCAAGTCCATGTCCGCGTCCGGCAGCACGATCATGTGGTTCTTGGCGCCCGCGAGCGCCTGGACTCGCTTGCCTGCGCGCGTTGCGGTTTCGTAGATGTATCGGGCGACAGGTGTCGAACCCACGAAACTGATCGCTGCAATGTCGGGATGCTCGAGCAATCGGTCCACTGCCACCTTGTCGCCGTGCAACACGTTGAACACGCCGTCGGGCAGGCCGGCGTCTGCGAACCATTCGGCGGCGAGCATCGACGCGGAAGGATCTTTCTCGGATGGCTTGAGAACAAAGGTGTTCCCGGTGGCGATGGCGATGGGGAACATCCACATCGGAACCATCGCAGGGAAGTTGAAAGGAGTAATGCCCGCAACGACGCCGAGTGGCTGACGCACGGTCCACGTGTCCACGCCCGTCGACACGTTCTCCGAATACTCACTCTTCAACAGATGAGCGATGTTGCAGGCGAACTCGACCACTTCGAGACCACGGTTGACCTCGCCGAGGGCATCGGGCAGCGTCTTGCCGTGCTCGAAGGTCACGGCGCGCGCCATGTCCTGCTTGTGCCGGTTCACCAGCTCCCGGTACGCGAAGAGAATCTTCTGGCGCCTGGAGAGCGACGTCTCGCGCCAGCCCGGATAGGCGCGCGCTGCGCCGGCGACCGCCCGGTCGACATCCTCGACGGTCGCGAAAGCAACCTGCGCCGATAGCTCGCCGGTCGCGGGGTTGTAGACCGGTCCACGGCGGTTTGACGCAGTTTCATATGGCCGGTTGTCGATCCAGTGGGTGATCGTGTTCACGTGCAACTCCTGCAGGTTGGTCTCCCTATCTGATGGCCGCCCGCACCGTGTTGACGATGCGATCGACTGACGGTATCGCGAGGTCCTCCAGACAGTCGGTTGCCGGCAAGGGGATGTGTGGTGTCGTGATCCTGATGATCGGTCCGTCGAGATCCCAGAAGATCTCTTCTGCAACGATCGATGCGACTTCGGCGCCCCAGCCGACCAGCCGAGGGTTTTCCTCGACGGTCACCAGTCGCGACGTCTTGGTGACGGAACCGAGGACCGTCGTGGTGTCCAGTGGCACCAAGGAACGCAGGTCGATCACCTCCGCCGAGATCTGTTCTTCCGCCAGGAGATCTGCCGCGGTGAGCGCCTTGGGGACCATGGCGGCGAGAGCGACAATGGTCACGTCGGAGCCCGAGCGAAGGATCCGTGCGGTCCCGAGCGTGTCGACCAGCTCGCCGTCGGGGACGTCGCCTTTCGTCGCGAAGAGCGCCTTGTGTTCGAAGAAGATCACAGGATCGGGGTCGCGGATCGCAGCAGCGAGCAGCCCGACGACGTCGGCCGGACTCGAGGGGGCCACGACCTTGAGTCCTGGGACCGCCATCGCCCAGTTCTCCAGGCTCTGGGAGTGCTGGCCGCCGAATCGGGCGCCACCTCCGTTGGCGGTGCGGATGACGAGCGGAAGAGATACCTGTCCTCCGGTCATGTATCGGGTTTTGGCGATCTGGTTGGCAACGATGTCCCAGCACGTTGCCAGGAAGTCGCTGAACATCAGCTCGCCGACCGGACGGAGCCCGTTCATGGCGGCACCCATGATCATGCCGGTGATCGCTTCCTCCGAGATCGGAGTATCCCGTACGCGTTCGGGCCCGAACCGATCGAACAGGCCGGCGGTGGTCTTGAACACGCCGCCCGCCTTGGCGACATCTTCGCCGATGAGCACCACGGAGGCGTCTCTCTCCATTTCCTGTGCAAGGCCTCGTGCGACTGCGTCTCGATAGCTCAGTTGCGCCATGAGGAACCTCCATCTGCCCAGACATCGGTCAGCAGTACATCGGGGGAGGGGACCGGCGTTCGCTTGGCGAGCTCCGTCGCATTGTCGACCTCGTTGGTGGCCGCCTGCTCGATTCGATCGAGCCGGCCGGTATTGATGCCGCGCTTTTCGAGGAGCGTGCGATAGGTGACGATCGGGTCTCTGGCCATCCACGCCTGGACCTCTTCCTCCGGTCGGTACTTGCCGGGATCGGCACGAGAGTGACCTCCGTGCCGGTACGTCTTGGCCTCGATGAGCGCCGGGCCTTCGCCGCTCCGGGCCCGCGTGATCGCAGCGAGCGCCGTGGCGTAGACCGCTTCGACATCGTTGCCGTCCACGATCGTGCCCTCGAGACCGTACGCGGGGGCACGATCCGCAGCCGGGTTCGGCACAGCGGTGACATCGGCGATCGGCGTGTATTCCATGTAGAGGTTGTTCTCGCAGACGAATACCACGGGCAGCTTCCAGACCGAGGCGATATTGAGCGCCTCGTGAAAGGCACCGATGTTGGTTGTCCCGTCGCCGAAGAAACACACGGAGACCTGAGAGGTACCGCGCACCTTGGCTGCCCAGGCCGCCCCGGCAGCGATCGGGAGGTGGGCGCCGACGATTGCGTACGAGCCCATGGCGCCGACAGACACATCGGTCAGGTGCATGGAACCACCCTTGCCGTCGCAGATGCCGTTTGCCCGGCCGAGCAGTTCGCCCATGAGTGCGCTCATCGGAGCGCCGCGCAGCAGCGTGTGGTTGTGGCCGCGGTACGTGCAATAGGTCATGTCGCCGGCCTGCATCGCCTGGGCGAACCCGGCGGCGACCGCCTCCTGTCCGAGGCCGAGATGCGTGGTTCCCTTGACGAGGCCCTGCAGGAACAGGTCATAGGCCCGCTTTTCGAAATATCGGGCGCGCACCATGGCCGTGTAGAGGCTGAGTTGAGTGGTCGCTTCGATGGCGATGTCATCTTGCGGAGGTGTATCCATGCGTTCCTCTCAGAGAATGAAGACGGTATCCAACGCTCGGTGCATGCCCGAGCACGGTAGTGCCTCGACCGGCAACCTTTGCGGTGTTCTGCCGGCCAGGGACGCCGCTCGCTGCGTTCTCCGCCTCGACGCACCTGAACGCGCCTTCGTTGTGCGGCCTTGCCATCGACGCTCCTGCCTCGGCATCGACACCACGAACGTCACCGGCCGAGGCACGGGCGCGGCGAACGATGCATTGGCCTGGCGCGTGCCGCATCGGGCCCGGGTCCGCTGCCGGGCTTTCCCAGGAAACGGAAGCCAGGAGGTTTCGGTTGACGGGGATGCAGGTGAGTCCGTATGCTCTCATTTAATCGATTATCGAAGATAGAGGATTCGATACCGAAATGCACGTAGGCCGCGGAATGCAGAGCCGACACGCTCGGGAGGGGTCGTGGACAAGTTTCTGATCTCTTCTTTCAATGGCATCACGCTCGCCGCCCTTTACTTCATCGTGGCGAGTGGCTTCAGCCTCATCTTCGGTGTCATGCGCATCGTCAATCTGGCCCACGGTTCGCTCTATCTCGCCGGCGCCTACCTGGGTTGGGAGGTCGGCGACGCCACCGGCAACTGGTGGCTGGGGCTCATCGTCGGGGCGTTCGCAATGATGCTGCTGGGCATCCTTTTGCAGGTGGGGATCTTCAGTTGGATGCAGGGGGAGGATCTTCGACAGGCGATGATCACCATTGGAATCTCGATCGTCATCGCCGACCAGATGCTCGCTCGCTACGGAGGATTCGCCTACCAGTTCCCGTACCCCGACTTCCTCAGAGGCGCCACGCTGATCCCCCTCCTCGCAATTCGCTATCCCACCTATCGGCTCTTCCTGGTCGTGATCGCCACCGTGCTCGGCGTGCTCCTGTGGCTTCTCCTGTCCAAAACCAAGCTCGGCATGACGATTCGAGCAGGTATCGACGACCGGGACATGCTTTCGGCCCTCGGTGTCAACGTCGCCCGGGTGTTCGTCGTCGTATTCGCCCTCGGAGCATTCCTGGCAGGCTTCGCCGGGGTGATCGGGGGGACGGCGTTCTCCATCATTCCCGGAGAAGATGCCCGGTTCCTCGTGGCGTCGCTGGTCGTGGTCATCGTCGGCGGCATGGGCAGCCTCGGTGGCGCAGCAGTGGGCGCCCTGTTGGTGGGCATGGCCAGCCAGTACAGCCTGGCGTACATCTCCACCTACGCGCCTCTGGTCACGTTTGCGCTGATGACCCTCGTCCTGGCACTTCGGCCGCGGGGCCTGTTCGGCCGGGAAGCACGAGAGGGGTTCTAGCCAGATCATGGATCGGATCGTTGCCGCGCTGAAGGACTGGAGAGTCGCCGTCGGAGCGGTTCTGGCGGTGTTCCTGGTCCTGCTCCCGGTGCTCGTGTCCGAGTTCTGGGTGACGGAGATCGCCAGCAAGTCGCTGTGGATGGGCATCATCGCATTAAGTCTGATCTTCCTCGTCAAGTTCGGCGGGATGATCTCCTTCGCCCAGCTGGCCACTGCGGGGCTCGCCGGCTACGCGGTGGCGTACGTCGGTTTCCACGAGACGGGTAGCTGGCTGCTCGGGGTCGTCCTCGGGGTCCTGGTTGCGACGCTCGCCGGGGCGCTGTTCGGACTCATCTCCGTGCGCACCGAGGGGATCTATCTGCTGATGATCACTCTCGCCCTGGGGATGCTGGTGTTCTTCTTCGCGAACCAGAACTGTGAGATCTTCAACTGTCATCGGGGCATCGGTCCCGTGCCGCCTCCGAAGATCGGGCCACTCGACCTGCAGTCCCCGAACTCCTTCTACTACTTCTCACTGGTCATCGCCGCTTTCGTGTATGCACTCGTGCGCTACGTGGGCCGGGCGCCGTTCGGTCTGGCCTTGCAGGGGATACGGGACAACCCTCGGCGGATGCGCTCGCTCGGGTACTGGGTGGGTCTGCACAAGGTGCTGGCGTTCGGCTTCGCAGGTTTCATCGCCGGGCTGGGTGGCATCCTGATGGTTTGGCACCGGGTCAACATGTCCCCATCGGTGGTCGACCTGACGCGCAACATCGACATTCTGATCGTTGCGGTCGTTGGAGGCATCGCGTACGCAGAGGGGGCATTCCTCGGTGCGGTCTTCTTCAACGTGGCAGATACGTTCACGGCCGAGTTCTTCACCCGTGAACGGTTCAACACAATCATCGGGCTGGTCTTTGTCGCGTTGCTGATCCTCTCGCCCAACGGGCTGTTGGGGATTCCTGCCCGTGTTCGCCGAGCGCTGCGACGTACCCCGCTCAAGGGGGAGGCCGTGCTTTCGGAGGGAGAGGAGACCGTGGAATCAGAGCTTTCATAACTGCGAAGACATAAGCGGGACAACACCAAGGGAAGACCGTGACGGGACGACCCGAAGGAGGGAGAGTCGGATGAGTCAGAACTGGAGAAGATCGTGGGCAGTGCTAGCCCTGTTCCTCGCGTTGGCGCTGATTGCCACCGCCTGTGGCGGAGGCACCACCGAGACAACGGCTGCGGCACCGTCTGCGGATGCAACGACCACAAGTACCACGGCGGCTGCCGCGTCGGGTGGTGAGGTCATCAGGCTGGGTGTACTTGCCACGCTGGAAGGGCCTTTCGTCGAACCCGGCAAGGATGGCATCCGGGGTGTCTACATGGCGCTGGCCGAATTCGGTGGCGACAGTGAGGGCAAAGGCGCGGTCGTTGCCGGTCACCCGATCGAGGTGTTCGTTGAGAGCACCGACGCCACAGCCGAGGTGGCTCGTGACAAAGCTCGCAAGCTGTTCGAAGAAGACAACGTGGACATCATCATCGGACCACTGTCCGGCGATGAGGGGATCAACCTGGCTCGCTACATGCAAGGCGTACCGGACAAGACGATGTTGAACGGTACCTCTGCAGCGCAGGACACGACGATGGATCCGGAGATCCGCTCGAGGAACTTCTTCCGCTGGGGCACCGACGGTGTCCAGTGGCAGGCGGGTCTCGGGAGTTATGCCTACAACGAAAAGGGTTATCGCAAGATGGTGACCCTCGGCGAGGACTACTCGTTCCCCTACAGCCAGGTCGAGGGCTTCATGATCGAGTTCTGTCGGGAGGGTGGCACCGTGGCAAAGAAGCTGTGGACCCCGCTCGGTGAGACGGACTACAGCTCGATCATCGCCGAGATCCAGGGCATTTCCGATCTCGACGCCGTGTATGTCGCCTTGGGTGGCAACGACGCCATCAACTTCCTGACGCAGATGCTGGACTTCGGTCTGGATCTGCCTCTCGTTGGTGGTTCGATCACCGTCGACCAGTCGATCCTCGGAGCGAAGGCTCCCCGGATCCGAGAGGTCGTGATCGGTACGCCGGCGGCAGGTCCCATCGCCGACGATATCCAGGACCAGGTCTACGTGGACTGGGTCAAGGCATATCAGACGCTCTGGGAGGAAGGCAAGGACTACCCGCTGACCGGGATTCGGTTCCCGCTGCCGTCGCTGTTCGCACATGGCTACTTCGTGGATGCCAAGGCGGCCCTGCTGGCACTCGAAGAGGTCGGCGGAGACTTGTCGGGTGGGCAGGAGGCCTTCCGTGAGGCGCTGCGCAACCTCGAGTACGAGTCTCCGACCGGTATGGTCAGCGTGGATCACAACCAGAACGCGATCGCGAACGAGTACGTGACCGAGGTCACCGAACGTGCCGATGGCGTGCTGTACAACAAGCTGGTCAAGGTCGCCGAGCAGGTGAACCAGACGCTTGGAGAGCCCGAGGACTTCTTCTTCCCGAACGGGACCTACCAGGGTCCATCTCGAGAGTACCCAAGCTGTCCGTGATCGATAAGGCGAGCCCAGAAGCGAACGTCCCCGCCCTGCAACTGCAGGGCGTGGGGCGTCGCTTCGGCGCGCTGCAAGCCGTACGAGACGTAACGATGGAGATCGCTGAAGGAGAGCGGCGCGCGATCCTCGGTCCGAACGGGGCAGGCAAGACGACGCTCTTCAACGTGATCGCAGGGGACTACCTGCCCACGTCGGGCGACGTCTACCTCTTTGGCAAGAAGATCACCGACCTGCCGGCGCACAAGCGGACGCGAATGGGTCTGGCCCGCACCTACCAGACGTCGCTGCTCTTCGGTGGGCTGAGCGTTCGCGACAACATTTTCCTCGGTGTCCGAGGCGTCAAACCGAGGCGGCTCAGCTTCCGGCGGCCGACCAGGAACGATCGCGACCATGCAGCGGTGGAACAACTGGCCGAGTCGGTCGGGTTGACATCCGAACTCGATACGGGTGTCGTCTCACTGTCGCATGGACAACAGCGCCAGTTGGAGATCGCCATGGCCTTGTCATCGTCTCCCCGATTGCTCCTGCTCGACGAGCCTGCGGCAGGGTTGTCTCCGAGTGAGCGCGCCGACCTGTTGGCCCTTCTGGGAGGATTACCGGGGACGATCACCGTGATTCTCATCGAGCACGACATGGATGTGGCGCTGCAAGCCGCCGACTGGGTGACGGTGATGCACAACGGGTCCATTTTCGCCGAGGGCGATCCGGACGAGATCCAGGACAACCAAGTCGTCCTGGACATCTACCTAGGAGCCCGCGGACATGAGTGAGGCACTGCTCCAGATCAAGTCGCTCAATGCCTACTACGGGCGCAGCCATGTGCTGCAGGATGTCGACCTGACGGTAGGCGATGAGCCGATCTCGCTGATCGGGCGAAACGGCATGGGAAAGACAACGCTCTGCAACGCGATCATGGGACTCGTTCCGGCGGCCTCGGGCAGTATCGTGTTCGACGGCGCCGAGTTGACCAACCGAAAGACCCACTGGATTGCCGCTCAGGGCCTCGGGTATGTGCCGCAGGGCCGGAGGCTGTTCCCTTCCCTCACCGTGGCGGAGCACTTGAGACTCGTAGAGAGGAAAGGCAGTGCCAACGCTTGGGACATCGATCGTGTGTACGAGCTGTTCCCACCCCTGGCGGATCGCCGGGCGTTCGGTGCTTCGCTGCTGTCCGGCGGTGAGCAGCAGATGCTGGCCATCGCACGAGCGCTGTTGCTCCATCCCCGGTTGTTGGTGATGGACGAGCCATCGGAAGGCCTGGCACCGGTCATCGTCGATCAGCTCGTCGAGATTCTGCAAGGGTTGAAGGAGCACGGAATCGGGTTGCTCCTCATCGAACAGAACCTGGGTGTCGCGACGAGCGTCTCGGACCGTCTTGCAGTGATGGTTGGTGGAAGGATTGCACTCGAAACAACCTCCGAACGGATGCTCGCCGATCGCGACGCGCAGCGCCAGTACCTGGGTGTCAGCCCGCACGGAGAAAAGCAGGAACACGAGGATTGACAATGGCAACAGTCGTATTGCTTGGAACACTGGATACGAAGGCAACCGAGTACGCCTTCTTGAAAGACAGGATCGCCGAGGCGAACTGTGACGTCGTCGTGATCAACGCAGGAGTCCTGGGCGACCCTGAGTACCCAACCGACTACTCGCGTGCCGACGTGGCAGCCGCCGCCGGAGTGGATCTCGAAGATTTGGTGAATGCCGGCGACAGGGGAGCGGCAGTCGAGGCCATGGCGCGAGGCGCCGCCGTGATCGTCCAGGACCTGCATCAGAAAGGTCGGCTCAACGGGATTCTCGGCCTCGGGGGATCGGGCGGTTCATCGCTGATCAGCTATTCGATGCGCCTGCTTCCGATTGGTGTGCCGAAGCTGCTGGTCTCAACGATGGCATCGGGCGATACCCGCCCATACGTCGGCACGGCCGATATCGCCATGATGTACTCGGTGGTCGACATCGCGGGCATCAACGAGATCTCGGCGAGGATCTTGGGGAATGCAGCCGCGGGCATCGCAGGCATGGCGAAAGCCCACGAGGCCTATGTTCCCGCGGATACGGGGAGGCCGCTCGTTGGAGCAACCATGTTCGGGGTGACGACGGCGTCGGTGACAGCGGCTCGCGAGTGGCTGGAGGATCACGGCTACGAGGTTCTGGTCTTCCATGCCACAGGGACCGGGGGGCAGTCTATGGAAGCGCTCATGGAGAGCGGCTACATCACCGCATCCCTGGATATCACGACCACCGAACTCGTCGACGAGCTGGTCGGTGGCGTGCTCTCGGCCGGACCGGACCGACTCGAAATGGCCGGCCGGCTCGGCATACCGCAAGTCGTTTCCCTCGGCGCGCTCGACATGTGCAACTTCGGACCGATCAGCACGGTTCCGGACAAGTACAAGGATCGCAACCTCTATGTGCACAACCCTACGGTCACATTGATGCGGACGACTCCGGAAGAGTGTGCACAGCTGGGACGCACGATCGCGGCCAAGCTGAACGAGGCCAAAGGCCCGCTGACGGTGTTCATTCCCCTCAAGGGCGTATCGGCGATCGCCACGGAGGGGGGCGTGTTCTATGACCCGGACGCCGACGAGGCGCTGATCAGGGAACTGAAGGCTCACCTGGACCCGTCGGTCGAGGTGATCGAGATGGACACCGACGTGAACGACCCGGAGTTCGCCACTGCCATGGCGCGACGCCTCGACGAGCACTATCGAGCCTGGGCGGCATCACGCCCGCAAGCCTGACAAGGAGACAGGGGAGGACGACCATGACCATGACGGGACAAGAGGCGCTGGCGAAGTTGCGCAAGACGCTCGACGACGGTGGCGTGATCATCGGAGCGGGAGCCGGCACCGGTATCTCGGCGAAGTGCGCCGAGGCAGGTGGGACGGATCTCATCATCATCTACAACTCCGGTCGGTATCGCATGGCGGGGAGAGGGTCGCTCGCCGGGCTCATGCCGTACGGCGACGCCAACGCGATCGTGATCGACATGGCCAGCGAGGTCCTGCCGATCGTAAAGCACACGCCGGTCCTGGCGGGAGTGTGCGGCACCGATCCATTCCGGCTGATGGACAAGTTCCTGGACTTGGTGGATGAGACGGGTTTCGCCGGTGTACAGAACTTCCCGACGGTCGGGCTGATCGACGGAACATTCCGCAAGAACCTCGAAGAGACCGGGATGGGCTATGACCTCGAGGTCGAGATGATCCGCCTGGCCCACGAGAAGGGCCTGCTGACGACCCCTTATGTGTTCGACGAGGACTCGGCCCAGGCGATGGCAGAGGCGGGAGCGGACGTCGTCGTGGCCCACATGGGGCTGACCACGAAGGGCTCGATAGGCGCCGAGACCGCCCTGACGATCGAGGGAGCGGCCGAACGCGTGCAACGGATCCGCGACGCAGCGGTCGCGGTGAGAGACGACATCATCGTCCTGTGTCACGGAGGCCCGATCGCGGAGCCGGAGGATGCCGCGTATGTCCTCACCAACACGACCGGTGTTGCAGGATTCTTTGGTGCATCCAGCATGGAGCGTCTGCCCACGGAGATCGCCATGACCGCAAACATGAAGAGGTTCAAGAGTATCAGTCGCTAGGAAACCGGCGCCGATCAACAAAGGAGGCAACATGGCGGACGAGAGCAAGATCATCAAGCAGTTCCTGGGCGATGAGGACTTCCCGATCGACTGGGACAACGAGGGGGAGAAGGGCCTCTTCTGGGTCTACGACGACCTGCACTGCCCGCAGCCGCTGTCGCCGATGTACTTCGACATCGGAGGATGGTGGCTGACCTGTGACCACATGTTCCGCAGGTTCGGCACCCCCTTCGCTTCGGACTGGATCGCCAAGAACGTCAACGGGTATCTCTACACCGCGGCGGTACCGGCCGATCCGGACTTCAAGGTCGAATCGATGGAGTACTCCAACGTCTACTACCCGCGGGTCCCCAAGGACGATCCGGAGTACGCGTCCAAGATCGGCGCCTATCTGGGCGCGGTCCTGCCGACGTATGGACAGAACTTTGCGGACTGGTGGCGGGACCGGTTGGTGCCGGAGATGCGCAGGAACTTCGACTATCTGGAGGATCGCATCGATCGCTGGGAGGAGATCCCGCTCATGGAGTGGGCGACCATCCTCGAAGATGCGATGGACATCCACGATCGTCACTGGAAGATCCACTGGATGCTGAACTTTGCTCAGCTCTCGGCGACGCTCAATCTTCAGGCCGTCATGGAAGAAGTGCGGGGCGAGGCCGATCCGGTGCTCTTGGGCCGGCTGCAGAACTCTGCCGAGGACCGCAACTGGGACTCGATCGGCGCCCTGTGGAAGATGAAAGAGGAGATCAAGGGCGACGCCGAGCTATCGGAGATGTTCTCCAGGGACACCGGTACCGAGGTGCTCGAGGCCCTCGAGGCTTCCGAGCGGGGCCAGAAGTTCATTGCAGAGCGGCTCAAGCCGTATCAGCGCGAGTTCGGCTGGCACGCCGTGTGGAGTCACGAGTTCATCTTCGCCACCCGGTTCGAGAGGGCCCAGCCGGTGCTCGAAGTCATCAAGGGATACCTCGAGACGGACTATGACTACCCGTCCACTGTGAAGCACCTCGCGGAGGACATCGCCGCGGCCTCGGCCGAGATCCTCGAGGGTCTCGAAGGCGAGGCGCTCGAGAAGATGAAGGCTGCCAACGAGATCAACCTGAAGATGGCTCCGCTGACACCGGATCACCACTTCTATATCGACCAGGGCAGCAACGCCCACTTGCGGTTGGTTCTCGTGTGCATCGGCCGCCATCTGGTAAAGATGGGGGTCCTCGACGAAGCAGACGACGTGATCTACCTGAAGTACAACGAGCTGCGGTACTTCCTGGGCGATCCGGAGAACTTCGATGCACGCAGCATCGTTGCCACACGCAAGGCGGAGCGAGAGGCTGCCTACACGGTTCGGCCGAAGGACTGGATCGGCACGGCGACCGAGTCTCAGCTCGAGTTCCCCTACCTGGGCCTCTGGGGATTCCCGGATCGGCTCTACATGGAACAGCCGGAGGCCGAGGATCAGATCGCGGGTCTGGCCGCATCGCCCGGCGTGTACCAGGGGACCGCCAAGGTGGTGCTCAGCGTCGACGAGTTCGACTTGGTCAACAAGGGCGACATCCTGGTTTGCCAGATGACCAACCCCGCCTGGGTTACCCTGTTCACAAAGATCAGCGGCCTGGTGACCGACGCGGGAGGTCTCACGTCACACCCGGCTGTACTCGCCCGTGAGTTTGGCATCCCGGCCGTGATCGGGACCTCGGTGGCGACGGAGAAGATCAGAACGGGAGACCGCCTTCGGGTCAACGGTTCGACTGGCGTCGTGGAGATCCTCGCCGAGGGGGACAAGGAGGGAGACGTTATCGGGTCTGACCTATTCAAGACATGAGCGGTCCAACCGGGCATCGTTCGGATCCCGTGGAGCGCAACGTACTGAGTGCGCAGGTGAAGGACCGGATCTTGCAGCAGATCCTCGAGGGCGAGCTGGCACCCGGGTCTCGTATCGTCGAGACCCGGATCGCCCGCGAACTCGGAACGAGCCAGGCCCCGGTGCGCGAGGCGCTCCGGGACCTGGCGACGCTCGGTCTCGTCGATATGGAGCCCTATCGCGGTGCTCGTGTCCGGCGACCGACGAAAGTCGAGCTCGTGGAGGCGATGGAGGTGCGCGCAGAGTTGGAGGCGCTCGCCGCCAGGCAGGCCTGCAAGCGCATCGATGACGGTGTGCTGGCAGATCTTCGAGGGCTGATCGACGAGATGCAGGGCTTCGCCGACGCCGGGGACGCCCATGCCCATGCGTTGAACAACACCGAATTCCACGCGACCGTGGTGCGAGCATCCGGCAACAAGACCCTGGAACGGATATGGTCGATGCTGGAGCCGTACGCCCGCACCTACGTCACCGCCATGGCCCCCGGAACCGACCTGACATGGCTCACGCAGCGTCATGCCGGCATCGTCGAAGCGCTCGAAGCTCGAGATCCGGAGAGAGCGGGTGAGGCCATGCGGGTCCATGCCCGTGAAGCCCAGGAGCTGATCCTGTCCATGGACGAATCGATGTTCGGTAAGAAGACCTCCGGCGCCAGGGAGGATGATTGAGTCCGACGAGTGGAGACACCCGGCACCGCCTGCGCAAGCCGTGCGCACGCTGAGCGGTCTCGTCGTCTCGGCCGTCCGCATCGCTCCGTCGATGAGCGACGCCCCGACGTCGCCGTCGGGGGCCTTGGGTCCGGAGAGGCCGACCGGTCTCGGTGGAGTGCTCACAACCGTTTGAGAAGAAGAGAGAAACGATGCGGTCATCACCGATGCGCCGCGATTAGGGAGCAGAAACATGATGCAACTATCGGAGGAGATGTCTGCTGGGGATGCACGCCTGCGGGTGGATGTCTACGGATCCCACCCCAGGGACCATGTGCTCGAGGACATGAGCTTCCTCAACTACCGGTTGGCCGATGTGCGCATCGAACCCGAGGTCACGTCGAGTGCTCCGGGCATCATCTGGAATCAGGACGGCGCCAAGGCGATCTCGTACGACGGCAGCGTCATGACCTTCGATGGTGACTGGGCAGAAGGACCGATCCAGAAGGTCATCGTGACCATGCTGGCGTTGAGGATGGAAGCCATCGGCCTGCACCCGTTTCACGCCTCCGCGGTGCGGTATCGTGACAAGACGGTCGTCTTCCTGGGAGGCGAGTCGAACCACGGCAAGAGCATGGGCCAGATCGAGGCGTGCAGGCGCGGTGGCCGGCTGGTGTCCACGGAGACGACGGTGATCGACGAGTCCGGAACCGCGGTCATGGGATCCAAGGACGTGTTCCTGAAGAAGCGGGCCAAGGGAACCGAACGAGCGGATAAGGCCGCCCCCAATCAGGGCGTGACCAAGTTCTTCGGTGAGATGCCCACGTGGGAGACCTGTGAGGAGCCGAGCAAGGTCGACGTTGTGGTGGTGCCGGCGATCGACGGCAACTTCGCACCCAGCCTGGTGGAGATGATTCCCTTCGAGGCGCAGTTTCAGACACTGCACTCGTTGCAGAACTACTTCCTGCTGAACGAGCTGCTCGCTCCGGGGTGGCCGATGCCCATCGTCGACACCGAAACTCTCCGCAAGAAGCGTGCCGCATTCGTGCAGTCGTTCTGCGATCTGCCGTACTTCTTCGTGCGCGCTGCCACACCCCAAGTGCTGATGGATGAGGTCGACAAGGTCATCTGAGAGGAGTCCGATGAAGGCGGGTGCAGACAACCCAGAGTCGGATCGACCGATTGCGCGAACCGGCGGATCGTCGTGATGCACACGTTCGAATACGCGCGGCCGGACAACCTGTCGGAGGCGTTGAGCCTGCTGAACGAGCACGGTTCGCAGGCTCGCGTCCTCGCCGGCGGAACCGATCTGATCGTCGGCATGCGGTCCGGGAAGCTGTCGGCGCGCATCGTGATCGATCTCAAGCGGGTGGCGGAGCTGCGACCCGGAATCACCGAGCACGATGGTGCCTTGCGGATCGGTGCGGCCGTCGTGCTCACCGACGTGATCGATGACGAACGCGTCAAGGATGCCTTCCCCGCCTTGGTCGAGGCGGCATCGGTGGTCGGATCGGTCCAGATCCGCAATCGAGCCACGCTTGCCGGGAACATCTGCAACGCATCGCCCGCCGCGGATACGGTCCCCGCGCTGATGATCTACAACGCGGTCGTGAATACGGTGAGCGGGTCGGGCGAGCGCCGGGTTCCGCTGGTCGAGTTCTTCGTCGGGCCGGGGCAAACGGTCCTGCGACCCGACGAGATCGTCACCTCGATCGATCTGCCGTTTCCCGAACGGCCGATCGGGGCTGCATTCGAGCGGATCGCCCGGCGCAGAGGGATGGATCTGGCCACGGTCAATGTCGCCTGTTCGGTCACAGGAGATGGCGTCACCCGCTTCGCCTACGGTGCGGTCGGACCGACGGCGTTCGTCGTCGACGATCGGAGCGGGCGCCTCGCGGACCCGGCAGTGGGCGAGGAAGACAAGGAGCGCCTCCTGAAAGATCTCGCAGCGCAGGCGAGCCCGATCTCCGATGTACGGGCAAGCCGCGAATACCGGCAGGCGATGCTGACGGTGCTCGGCAAACGGACACTCGCAACCGCTCTCGGACGGCTGAGGAGGGTGCTGTGACGCAGGCAGGGACCACGGTGGTCTTGACCGTCAACGGCAGGCGATGCTCGATCGAGGTGGCACCGCACCACACGCTCTTGGAGGTCCTGCGCGACCAGTTGGAGCTCACCGGCACGAAGGAATGTTGTACGGAGGGCGAGTGCGGTGCCTGCACGGTGCTCGTCGACGGCCGTTCGGTCAACTCCTGTCTCATGCTGGCCGTGGAAGCACAGGGATGCGAGATCATGACGGTCGAGGGTCTCGCAGGCGACGGCCGCCTCGGTCCGCTGCAGGAGGCGTTCCTCGACAAGGGCGCTCCGCAGTGCGGATTCTGCATCCCCGGCCAGCTGATGTCGGCGCACGCCCTGCTGAAACAGAACCCTCACCCGACCGTCGATGAGGTCCACGAGGCCTTGGCGGGCAACCTGTGCCGATGCGCGGGATACGTGCAGATCACCGAGGCGGTGCTCACCGCCGCCGAAACGGGGGAGCGATGAGCTGCAACGGCATCGGAAGCTCACCGCGCAGGTTTGGCGGACTCAGGCGGGTCACCGGCGCACAGGAGTACGTGGGCGACATCCGCCTGGCCGACGTGCTTCACGTCAAGCTGGTGCGTCTCGACCGTGCACGAGCCCGGATCCTCTCGATCGATGCGACCGCAGCGAAACAGGTTCCCGGGGTCCGCCTCGTTCTCACCGCCGCCGACCTGCCGCAGCCGGTCCCACGCTTCGGCCCCAAGTTCAAGGATCGGCCGATCCTCGCCGTCGGCGAGACCAAATACCATGGCGAACCGGTGGCGGCAGTGGCCGCCGAGACGCGTGACGCGGCCGAAGAGGCAGCGCGCCTCGTCCACGTGGAGTACGAGGTACTCGACGGCGGAGTCTTCGGTGTTGCCGCGGCGCTCGATCCGGCATCACCGCTCGTTCAGGATCACGCGATTCGCCCAAACGACCCGCTGGCCGATACGAACATCCTGCGCGAGCACCGTTTTGGCTGGGGCGACGTCGATGCAGCGGCGGCAGATCTCGTTGTCGAGAACACCTACTCGTTTCCGATGGTCACCCACTTCACGATCGAGCCTCACGGCTTCATGGCGGCTCCCGATGGCGACGGGATCACAGTGTGGAGCTCGATTCAGCATCCGTACCTTCTGCAGAAAACGATTGCCGAGCTCTTGGATCTGCCTTTGGCGAAGGTGCGTGTCTTTGCGCCGGACCCCGGTGGAGGTTTCGGAGGCAAGCAGATCCCCAAGTACGAGCCTCTGCTCGCGTTCATGGCTCTGCGCGCCGGCAGGCCGGTACGGCTGATCCTGACACTTGCCGAGACGTTCCAGGCAGTTCGACGAGCGGCGACAGAGGTCCGGTTTCGGACCGGTTTCCTGTCGGATGGCACGATTGCATTCCAGGACGTAGAGGCCAACTTCCTGATCGGGGCGTACGTCGACATCGCAGACCGCGTCGTGGGGAAGGCGAGTTATCTCGCCTGCGGTCCGTACCGTGTTCCCGCAGTTCGGATCATGGGACGAACACTGCTGTCTCACACGACGCCGAGCACCGCCTTCCGCGGATTCGGCATTCCGCAGATCACCTGGGCCAGAGAATCCAATATCGACGAAGGGGCGCGTGCGCTCGGAATCGACAGGGTCGAGATTCGCCTGCGCAACCTCGCCCGTCATGGGGAGACGTTCATTCCCGGTGACACACCGGCCGACGGCGACTGGTCCCAGACCGTTCGAAAGGCCGCCGAGCTGATCGGGTGGGGAACTCCTCTGGCGGCGCCCAAGCGTGGCCGTGGGCTCGCCGTGGGCCTCAAATCCGGACCGACAACGGGCCTCTCCTACTCGACGGTGAGGTTCTTGGCGGACGGGAGCGCTCTCGTCCTCAGCGGTACGTCTGACATGGGCCAGGGTGCGCGCACGGTCTTCGCCCAGATAGTCTCCGAGGAGCTCGGGATACCGCTCGACCGCATCTCGGTCATCATGGGCGACACCGGGGTGATCCCTTACGATCAGCAGACGTCTGCCAGCCGTTCATCGGTGCTCATGGGCACGGCCGTTCTGCGCGCCTGCCAGGACATCCAGGCGAAGTTGCGCGCCATGGCCTCGCGTCTCTACGAGGTCGACGAGTCCGAGATCGTCGTCGAGCGCGGTGTTGTTCGCCTTCCTGCTCGTGAACTCTGCGCGGTGGACGTGCTCCAGTCCGGCCTCGGTCGCCTCGGCGGCGAGATCGTCGGGAACGGGGAGATGCGCAAAGACGTCGAGCCCGATCACCCCCTCGGTGGTACTGCGGCGTTCTTCGAGTTCAACTGCACGGCGTTCGAGGCCGAGGTCGATGAGGAGACAGGCGAGATCCTTCTCGTGCGCCACGTGACCGTGAGTGACGTCGGCCGGGCGCTCAACCCGCTTCAGGTCGAGGGGCAGGACGACGGTGCGGCGATCATGGGTCTGGGACACACGCTCATGGAGCATGTGCTTCTCGACGGATCCGGCCGGATCCGGAATCTCGGCGCACTGGACTACCGGATCCCGACCATCAAGGACCTTCCGCTCGAACTCACGAGTGCGATGATCGAGAACGCCGATGGTCCGGGACCGTACGGCATCAAGGGGATCAGCGAAGGTGCCCTTCTGGCGGTCTCGCCGGCATTGGCCTCCGCGGTGACCGACGCCACGGGCGTGGTCATTCGCGATCTGCCGCTGACGCCCGAGCGCGTGTGGCGGGCACTCGAGGAGATGAGATGACTGTCTACGAAGAAGTCGGACCGATCGCGAACATGCCTGCCGGCAAGATCGTCGAGGCAGCACGACTGGTGAAGGAAGGCCGGTGGTTCTCGCTGGCCACCTCACGGTTCCCGGGCATGCCTCTCTTCCCGGGTCATCCGCCCTTTCAGGTTCTCAACTACCGGACCCCACCGGGGATTCGCGCCGAGGGCGCCCAACCGTGGGGACCTCCGAACGAGGTGGGCCTCGGGTATATGGCCGAATACGTGATGGCCACCTCCCACTCGGGGGCTCATGTCGATGCTCTCGCCCACATGACCATCGGTGAGGACGACCACTGGTATGGCGGCGGCAACACCGGTGAGCATTTGACCGACAAGGGCCCGTCGGTTGGCGACGCCGAGAAGCTCCCGCCCTTCTTCACACGGGGAGTACTGCTGGATGCGGCCGGGTATCGCGGTGTCGCGGCGCTGCCTGCCGGCTCGCCGGTAGGTGCCGACGAGCTCGAGGCGATCGCCGCCTGGGAAGGCGTCGAAGTCCGGCCTTGGGACACCGTCCTGATCCGCACCGGCTACCTGGCCTTCTGGCCGGACAGTGAAAAGATGGCCGAACACAAAACCGCCGGGCCCGATGCGTCCACCGCCGAATGGCTGCTCGAGCGGGGTGTGGTCGCGACGGGAACCGACACGGAGACCTATGAGGTTCAACCGGCGCCCGACCGAGGCACGCCCGCCAACCCGCAGCCGGTCCATACCCGGCTGCTGATCGAGGCCGGCATCTACCTCATGGAGAGCGTGTATTTGGAGGAGCTCGCCCAGGAGGGGGTCCACGAGTTCCTCTTTGTCGCGCTGCCGGTCAAGATTCGCGGTGCAACCGGGTCGATGATCGATCCGCTTGCCGTTATCTAGAAGGAGGTGGGGATGAGAGCGCTGGTCGTTACCGAACCGAACCGGTTCTCCGTAGAAGAGGTCGATCAACCGGAGCCGGGTCCGTTCGAGCTGCTGTGCCGGGTCCGCGCGGTGACCATCTGCGGCACGGACTCACACCTGCTGCGCGGCGACTATCCGGGTTTCTGGCCCCCCTCGTATCCGTTCATACCGGGTCACGAGTGGTCCGGCGAGGTCGTGGAGATGGGTCCCGGAGCCGAGCTTCTCGGTTGGAACGTCGGCGACAGGGTCGCAGGAACGTCTCACGACGCCTGCGGTTTCTGTCAGAAGTGCGTCGAGGGCCGCTACAACCTGTGTGAGAACTACGGGAACCCCCGTCTGCACCGCCAATACGGCCACAACTGGCAGGGTTCTTTCGCCGAGTATGTGGTGCACGGTGTGAAGAGCGTGTTCCACCTTCCCGATGCACTGACCTTCAGCGAGGGCGCCACTCTGGATCCGGCATCGATCGCTCTGCACACGGCCAACCGGGGTGGGAATCGTCCGGGAGACACCGTCGTGGTGATCGGTCCTGGCCCGGTAGGTTTGCTGGCTGCGGATGCGGCAAGAGCGAGGGGTGCGGGCCGCGTCATCGTTGCCGGCCGGGGCAGCCGACTCGCCAAGGCCGCCGATCTCGGCAACGAGACCGTCGACGTCGAATCCGAAGACCCGGTTCGTGCGGTCAGGAGCATGACGGACGATCTGGGTGCGGATGTCATCCTCGAGTGTGCCGGAGTTCCCCAGACGCTGCAGTGGAGCCTCGGCATGGCGCGAAAGGGTGGGCGAATCGCGGTGGTGGGCATACCCGTTGCAGGGGTCGAGCTCGCTCTTCAGAACCTCGTGCTGTACGAAAATGAACTGGTGGGCGTGCGTGCCTCGGCCGGTGAGATGCGCCACGTGATTCCGCTCGTCGTGGACGGACGCATCAGGGTGCGTGAGCTGATCACCCACCACTTCGCTCTCGACGACTTCGCCACGGCTCTCGAGACCTTCAACGAACGTCGCGAAGGCGCCCTCAAGGTCATCGTGGAACCGTGATACCGACTGGGGATGTGACGTGAGCCAGACGTTCGTGTTCGTCTGCACGGGCAACATCGGCAGATCACCGCTCGCCGCCGGTCTGGCCCGTCAACATCTGGCCGAGGCGTTGGGGATCTCCGAGACCGAATTGGGGGATCGTGGCATCGAAGTGACATCGGTGGGTACGAAAGCTCCTCCTCGTCTGCGCGCGGGACGCCTTGCCGTCGTCGCCGGTGATGAAGTAGGCGTCGACCTGCGAAGCCACCGGTCCAGGCGGATGAACCGAAAGCTCGCCGAGAGAGCGACTCGTGTGTATTGCATGGAACAGGGTCAGGTGGAGCGCCTGGTGGCGAAATACCCCGTGTTGGAGGGCAAGGTGCAGATGCTCCATCCCGACGGGAAACCTGTGCTCGACCCGCGAGGCGAGGACCTCGAGTTCCACAGGGAGGTCCGCGACCGCATCGCCGAAGCGCTCACGCAGCGAATCCCCGAACTCTTGGCGCTCGTCGACAACGACGTGTAGGAGCAACGCCGGTACGTGACCGACGAAGCCGGGAGGGGGGTTGTTGGTGCTGGCCCAAGACCCCCTCCGTCCTCGGCCAGAGCGCCGAGGACACCTCCCGGCACCCCCTCCGTCCCTGCGGGACACCTCCCCCAACGTCGGCCCTTCGGGCCTCCTGGGGGAGGAGACGGTCGGCCCGTTTCTCCCCCCAGAGAGCGAAGCGGCCCGTTTCTCCCCCCAGCGAGCGAAGCGGCCCGTTTCTCCCCCCAGCGAGCGAAGCGAGCGTTGGGGGGAGTACGGCGAAGCCGGGAGGGGGGCCGGCGTCAGCCGGAAAGGGAAGTACGGCGTCAGCCGGAAAGGGAAGTACGGCGTCAGCCGGGAGGCGGGCCTCCTGGGGGAGGGGAGGGACCCATCAGACGCCGATCCGCCGGTAGCCTCGGGCGTGGCAGGCCCGGCTGTCACGGTCCGAAGGAGGGCTCATTCGGGTTTTGGCTTCATTCGTTCTCGGTTCGATTCCAGGTTGACGCTGGGATGGCAAGACGCGTAGTCTCGGGTAATCGATTATCGAAGATCGGAGAGAACGTGCCCTACGTCTTTGCCTTCGACCACCCGCACGATCTGCCACATGCCGAGGTCAAGACCGTCATCGGGGGGAAAGCGGCCAACATCGCCGTGATGGCCGGCGAGCTTGGCCTCCCGGTACCTCCCAGCTTCACGATCTCGACAGAGGCGTGCCGCGCGTACCTGGCCGGGGGATGGCCCGAGGGGCTCGATGAGGAGATCCGCGAGCACCTGCGTCGAGTGGAGGCTGCGATGGGACGGCAGTTCGGCAGTTCGACGGATCCTCTGCTCGTGAGCGTCCGCTCCGGTGCACCAGTCTCGATGCCGGGGATGATGGACACGATTCTGAACCTCGGTCTCAATGACGCGACGGCGCAAGGGCTCGCCGCCGTGTCGGGTGACAGCGGCTTTGTCGAGGCGTGTCGGGACCGCTTCTCGACGATGTATCGACAGATCGTCGGTGTGGAGATCGTCCCCGTTGACCCGTGGCAACAGCTCCGCGGTGCGATCGAGGCAGTCTTCCGTTCCTGGAACAGTGACAGGGCCAGAAGCTACCGGGCACGCGAGTGCATCGCCGACGACCTCGGGACGGGGGTGACGGTGCAGGCCATGGTGTTCGGGAATCGGGGCGCCGATTCGGCCACCGGTGTCCTGTTCACCAGGAACCCCGCGACCGGGGAGTCCTGCCTCTATGGCGACATCATGTTCGATGCGCAGGGCGAGGATGTCGTTGCCGGGACGAGCCAGACAGAGCCGATCGCGGTGCTCGATGAGCGGATGCCTGCGATTGCCGAGGATCTCCGGCGATACGCCCACACGCTCGAGCGCCACTTCGTCGATCTGTGCGATATCGAGTTCACGATCGAGCAAGGTCGACTCTGGTTGCTCCAGGTTCGGGTCGGCAAGCGGAGCCCGCAGGCTGCCCTGCGGATCGCGGTCGAGATGTCAGAGGACGACGACTTTCCTCTCTCTCGCTCAGAAGCCGTCCGGCGGGTTGCCCGCTACCTGGAGGATCCCCCGACGACGGCCGGCGCGCGGCCCGCGGACGCTCGACTCGTGGCGACCGGCCTCGCGGCATCGCCGGGTATGGCGACGGGCGAGATCGCTACGACGCCCGAGGCCGCTGTTGCCGTGGCCGATGCCGGCCGAAGCGTGATCCTCGTCCGTCGAGAAACGTCGCCCGATGATGTTCACGGCATGGCCAGGGCAGCCGGAATCTTGACTTCGACCGGCGGCCTTGCCAGCCACGCGGCAGTGGTCGCCAGAGGATGGGGAATCCCGGCAGTCGTCGGCGTATCCGAGGTGAAGGTCGGGGATGGAACGGTATCCATCGGTGATCGCGTGTTCGCCGCCGGCGACATGTTGACAATCGATGGCGGCAGCGGTGAGGTATTCGCCGGTTCGGTCTCGAGCAGTGAGACGATCGTTCCCGAGGTGGAGAAGTTGCTTTCCTGGGCGCGGGAGCTCGGGATCGAGATTCCGGCTTCGGGTGAGGGCGGCGACACCTCCGAAGAGGGCGGCGACACGTCCGAGGAGTCCAGCGACACCTCGAGGGAGGGTGAGCTGACGGTCGAGATGGTCGTTCGAGCTCTTCTCATCAAGGGCTTTGCGATGCCGGACGGTATCGCGTCCACATTCTTTACGACAGAGGAAGAAGCGAGCCAGATCCTCGATCGGATGACTGCCGAGGGACTCGTCGAGTCCTCAGGCGGCATGTTCCAGCTGACCGCGGAAGGCAAGACTCTCGGTAGAGAGCTGATCAACGCCGATCGGGAGTCCTGGGGAATGGAGAATGCCGTAGAGGCACTCGACGCGTTTCTGCTGCTCGACTGCAGGCTGAAGGAGATCGTGACCTCCTGGCAGATGCGCAAGGTCGAAGGTCGGCAGCTGCTGAACGATCACTCCGACCCGTCCTACGACGCGTCGGTGCTGGCCGAGTTCGGTTCCCTGCACCAAGACGCTGCCGCGCTGCTCCAATCGCTCACCGATGGACTCCCTCGACTCGATTCCTACTTTGAGCGGTTGGAGCGGGCGGCGGCTCTCGTTCACGCCGGCGAGCATCTCTACATCGCCTCACCCAGAGTGGACAGCTACCACGGCGTCTGGTTCGAGCTTCACGAGGACCTGATCCTTCTTGCCGACCGCAACCGCGCCGACGAGGTGGCGGCCGGCCGCGCCTGATTGTCGCGAGACGAGTCAGAACCGACATCCACCGCCGCGGCAACAGATGTCCGGGCGGGGCCTGGGTTATCGGACCGCCTGCGCAAGGCTCTCGGCGTAGGCTCCCAGCGTCGCCGGATCATGAGGCGCCGGGAAGTGGACGATGATGTGCTGAGCTCCCGCTTCTCGATAGGCGGCGGCGAGCTCGGCGAAGGCGGCCGGTTCTTCGGTAGCTTCCGCCTTCACTGAGACCTCGATCTGCGACGGGTCCCTCCCGATGTCGGCGCAGTGGGCGTGCAGCACGTCGATCTTGTGGCGGAGTTCTGCCGGTTCTCCGAACGGGAAGTTCCACTGGTCGGCCCATCGCGCGGCGATACGAAGGGTCCGCTTCTCGCCCTTGCCCCCGATCACCAGAGGTGGGCGTGGCTTCTGAATCGGCTTCGGTTCGCACAGGGCATCCGTGAGCCGGTAGTGCGTTCCCCTGAAGGTCGTGCGCTCGCGCGTCAAGAGGCTGTGGATGATCTCGCAGGACTCTGCGAGCCGGTCGAATCGTTCCGGCCAGGGAGGTAGGGGTATTCCGTAGGCCGCGTGTTCCTCTTCACTCCATCCGGCGCCGAGGCCGATTTCCAGACGACCTTGCGATGCGACGTCCAGCGTCGCCGCCATGTTCGCGAGCAGCGCCGGATGCCGGTGCGTGTTTCCGGTGACGAGCACACCGAGGCGTATCCGATTCGTTGCCGCCGCCAGATAGGACAGCATGGTCCATGCTTCGAAGCAGGGTCCGGTGGGGTCGGAGAAGATGGGGTAGAAGTGGTCGAAGGTCCAACCGGCGGAGTACAGATCGATGCGATCGGCCTCGAGCCAGAAGTCGATCATCGGCTTCCATTCGGTGTGTTGAGGCCGGGTCTTGAACGACACTCTCATGGGCTCTCTCCGATTCGATGTGGTAGGGGCAGCTCGTATCCGTTGCGGGCGGTGAATCGCAAATGATGCGTGTATCCGGCGGCTCTGGCGGCCTGCACGACCTCGATGTGCCCCCAGGCGGCTTCATGGGGGGCGTGGGCATCGCTGGCCAGGGTGATGGGAACGCCGGCCGTGTGGAAACTCCGGAGGAGGCGCGGCGCGGGGTAGATCTCGGCAACCGGTTTACGCAGGCCGGCACTCGAAACTTCGACTGCCACACCGGCGGTGGCCGCCGCAGCCACCAGCGGGGCGTACAGGTCGTCGAGGGGCCCCTCCGGGCGGATCCCGATCTTCTTGATGACGTCGGCATGGGCCAGGACGTCGACCATGCCCGAGGCGGCGAGCTCGGTTTCGAGTTCGAAGTACTGCTCGTACGCGAGTCGTGCTCCACGTTTGGCGAACTCCGGGGCCGCGGATGCGCGGTCGACGGCCCAGGCATCGATCCAATGAACGGAACCGATCAGAAAGTCGAACGGATAGCCTCCGAGCAGCTCCAGCACGGGACCAACGGTTCCCGGCTGGAAGTCGACCTCGAGACCGAGCTTGACCGGGAGACCCCGTTGTTTCGCATCGAGCACCACGTCGACGTACGCGTCGAGCGACAGGTTGCGTTCGCGTGCGACGATCTGCTCCATCTCGGCCGACAACCGGGGGTCGGGGTCGTGCTTCCACCATGTGCCCAGGACCGGCGCGGATTCGACGCACCGGTAGAGATGCTCCGTGAAGCCGAGTTCGGTGACCCCTCGAGACAGGGCCGTGTCCACGTATCGATCGATGTAACCGGGTGGATAGACGCCCATGGGTGGCGCATCAGGGGTTGGGAAGTGAGGATGCAGGTGCAGGTGGTAGTCACTCATGATCTGAACCCATCGGGTAACAATTGCGGCGGGTCACCGGATCGCCCGGCATGTGTTCTCCAGCCGGTCGTCTGCGGAACGAATGGATAGGAAGTCTCTGTGGCTCTCCATATGTCTTGGCGAGTCGTCGCTCGCGAAGTGTCGGAGATCCCTGCTCTGCGTTCATGTGGCAGCCCGCCATGTCGACGCCAACCCTAGGTGCGTGTGGCGGCGGCTACGCACGAAAAGGATGATGGCGGCCGCTGCAACCAGTGCGGCTCCGGTTGCCCACCAGGCAGCGGCAAATGAGATTCCGTCTGCCACCAAGCCGAAGATGGGAGGGCCTATCGCCGCTCCCAAGAAGACACCTGACTGCGTGATTCCGGTGGCCGTGGCAGGGGCCTCGGGATTGTCCTTGACGATCGCGAAGGTGAAGAGCCCTGACCACCCCCATCCGGCGCCAAACGCCATCAGACCGCCGAGGATGAGCCCGGCATGTGTCCCGATGGCGATACCGGCCACGCCCAGGGCGCCCACGGTCAACATCGATGCGACGGCGGTGAGGTCGGCGCGGTCGGTTCGGTCGATCAACCATCCGGCGATCAGCCGTGCTGCGATGCCGGCCAGGCTGCCGCCGGCCAGCAAGAGTCCGGCGGCGCTCTCATCGAAGCCAGTGTTCACGGCGTAGGTGACGGTGAACGAGGTGAGGGCGTCGATCCCGCCGATGCCGAGCATCCCGGCGATGGCGAGAGCAATCAACAACCAGAGGGGTGTGCTCGGGCGTCCGACCTTCTCGGCGGTGCGGCTCGGGGAATCGACTTCGTGGTCGGCGCATCTGAGCGGAACCGCAAGCGCGGTCAGAAGAGCGAGAGCCGACCCTCCCCAGAACGCCCATTCCCATCCGACCGTCAGCGCCACCACCGGCACTGCCAAGCCACCGAGGAGCGTCGCGGCGGGAACGGATGCGTGTTTCGCGCCGAACAGGAACCCCCGGCGCCGGGCACCGACGCAGCGAGCAACGGTGAGATTCGCAGCAGGTTGCGCCAGCGAGGCGGCCAACCCACCGAGGATGAACCACGCGCCGAATGCGAAGGGTGTTGGCGCAGCGAAGGCGATTCCCGCCAGCGCGATGGCCGCCATGAAGCTTGACAACCGCAAGCCACGAGCCCAGCCCGCTCGTTGGACCAACGCCCCCATCAGTGGGGATCCCACCGCAGAGGCGGCGAAGAAGATCCCGATCACCACTCCCAACCCGGTGAGGCCGAGACCGATGTCCTTGCTGATCTGGACGGCCAGACCGGCTGTCAGGAAGCCCGGAAGGACGCTCACCGTCACTGTCGCAAAGGCCGGGACGACCGCGCGCCAAGCCACATGGACCGACGGAACGCCGACGCGAGAGGGTGGGATCACCTCACACTCCTCGAATGGTCGTAACGCTCGATCTCAGACTGCGGTGAGTTTGTCGTAGAGGGATCCTGCGTTGAGGTTCTGGATGTAGTCCATCATGTACTCCTGGCCGATGTCGACCGGGTACCGATCCGAGAAGTTGACCCGTTCGATCGTTTCTTCTTTCGACCAGCCCTTGGCGATGCCGACCGCCACAGCCGTCTTCCACTCGAGCAGCACGGCCCGCTGCATATCGAGATAGGTCTTGGTCGTGACCGGCCCATGGCCCGGAATGATGTGATCGACGTCGAGTGCTCGGATCGTGTCGAGGGCGTCCAGCCACTGGTCCACATTTGAGGCCATCAGCCACGTCTGACACTGGCAGAAGACGGTGTCGCCGGCGAACACGACTCGTTCTTCGGGGACGTGTACCGCCACCTGGCCGGGCGTGTGGCCCGGGGTGTGGATCAGCTCGAAGGTATGGTCTCCCACTCGCAGCGTCAGGTTCCCGGAGAAGACGATCTGACCTTTGTTCGGGTCCGAGTAGTACTCATCCCGATTGGGGAAGATGGCCTCGCCGTCCGGGTCATCGGTCGGGATCGCCTCCGCGGCGTACGCGAAAGGGTCCAATTCGGGGCCGACGACCATGAAATCGTCGTAGACACCTTGGTGGTGCACGACGGTGCCTGCGCCTTTGAAGTAGTAGTTGCCAAAGATGTGGTCGACGTGGTGTTCTGTGTTGATGAGGTAGCGGATCGGGCCGTGAGATTCGGCCTCTTCACGCATGGCGACCGCCTTGGTGGGGAGCTGGGGCGTATCGATGACGACCACGCCGTCCGATGTCGTCACATAGCTCGGGTTGCATCCGCGGAGTTTCGTCTCCGTGAATACGTTGGGTGTGACGTTCTGCATTTCTCTGGCTCTCCCTGTGATTGGTGGTTACTGCGTGGCGGTCAATCCGCCATCGATAGTGAGGATCTGCCCGGTGATGAACGACGAGGCGTCCGAGCAGAACAACAAGCTCGCGCCGATCAGATCCGTCGTCTCGCCGACCCGGTGGAGTGGGATGCGGCCAACCACGCCGGCTTTGAAGTCTGGATCTTCCAGCAGCATCGCAACCTGGGGTGTGTCGACGAAAGTCGGGGCGATTGCGTTCACGCAGATTCCGTGCCGGGCCCACTCTGTAGCCCACTGTCGCGTCAGCGAATCGATTGCACCTTTTGCGGCAACGTATGCCGAGTAGCCGGCATTGATGCCGAGTTGGCCCCGGACCGATGAGATGTTCAGGACCTTGCCGCCGTGTCCAGCTTCGATCATTGCCTTGACCGCCGCCTGTGTGGGGAGCACGGTGCTGCGAACGTTCAGCTCGAAGATCCAGTCCCACTCGCGAATCGGATAGTCCTGAGCATCGAACAGGACCTTGCCGGCCCCGCCTCCGACCGCGTTGACGATGATGTCGAGACGGCCCCACCGGTCTACGGTTTCGGCCACGGCGCGGTCCGCTTCTTCCTTCTGCGTGACATCGGCCGCGATCGCCAGCGCCTGCCCGCCGGCATTGAGCACTCTGTCGGCCACGGCCTGGGCGCGTTCCGCCGATCGACCCACGATTGCGACGCCGGCTCCGGCTGCCGCGAGCCCCTGCGCCAGGGTGGATCCTATGCCGCCGCTGCCACCGGGAATGATGGCAACCTTGCCGTCGAGCCTGAAGATATCCAGTTGGCTCACTTGCGTTCCCTCTACCTTCTCCAGTTCCATTCTGGGCTTCACCGACTGCCCTTCCGGTCACCTCTTGAGCGAGCGGACCGTCTCACGCACCGTCTCGGCCGTTCTCGACGCCGAAATACCATACTTCTCGAGGAGATCCTCGTTGGGTCCGGACTCTCCGAACACGTCCTGCAGGCCGTGTCGTTTGATCGGTACCGGGTGATACTCTGCCAGAGTCTCGGCGATCGCCCCACCAAGGCCGCCCACGATGGTGTGTTCTTCAGAGGTCATCACCAGGTTCGTCTTCCTTGCAGCGCTCACGATGGCATCGATGTCGAGTGGCTTGATCGTTGGCACGTGAACGAGGTGTACGTCGATGCCTTCGGTTGCCAGCACCTGCGCGGCCTCGTACGCACGGACGCTTTGCACCCCGGTCGAGAAGACGGTGATATCAGACCCCTCGCGAAGGGTGACTGCCTTGCCGATCTCGAACCGGTAGTCGTTGTCGAAGAGAACCGGCGAGTTGGAGCGGGTCAGCCGCAAGTACACGGGACCGGGATGGTCGATGATCGCGGGCAGTGCCCGGCGAGTCTCGACTTCGTCCGCGGGGGCGACCACCGTCATGTTCGCCATTGCCCGCATGATGGAGATGTCATCGAACATGAGGTGTGTCTTGCCGGTCATCCCGGCAAGCAGGCCGGCGTATCCGCCCATCAGTTTGACGTTCAGTTTCGGTTGAGCGATCAAGACCCGAATCGAGTCATGTGCCCGAGAGACGATGAAACAGGCAAAGGTGCTGACGATCGGGATCAAACCGAGCGTTGCCATGCCGGCTGCCATGCCGAGCATGTTCTGTTCGGTAATCCCCATCTGGAAGAACCGCTCCGGGTGCTCGTTTTCGAACAAGTCCGTCCGGGTGGAACTCCCGGTATCGCCGTCGAGGACGACGAGTCGGGGATCGGTTCGTGCGAGTTCGGCGATCGTTTCGCCGAAGGCCACTCTCAAGGCCTTCCCCGGCGTGAGACTGGTCATCGTTCACCGGCTTTCGTCTCGCCGAGTTCCTGCATCGCGGTGGCGAACTCCTCCTCGGTCGGCACCCTGCTGTGCCACCTGTAATTGTCCTCCATGAATGAGACCCCTTTGCCCTTGATGGTGTGGGCCACGATCACCACGGGGCTTTCGGAGACGGCTTGGGCTTTCTCCACGGTGTTCAGGAACGCTCCAATGTCGTGACCGTCCACCTCCAGGACGTGCCATCCGAATGCTCTCCAGCGGCCCGCCAGCTCGTCTCCAACATACGGGGTGAGGCGTTCGGTCGCCGTGTCGCCACGCCAGCCGAACTGCTGGAGGTTGTTCTGGTCGACGATCGCCACCACGTTGTCGAGGTGATAGCGGTTGGCCACATGAGCCCCTTCCCACACGATCCCCTCGTTGCACTCGCCGTCGCCGAGCATCACATAGGTGGTGAAGTCCTTGCCCAACGCACGAGCTCCGAGGGCGATGCCGAGCGCACCGGCGAAACCAAGGCCGAGTGAACCAGACGACATGTCGATGCCCGGGGTGATCGTCATGTCCGGATGGCCCTGGAGTCTCGAGTCGATCGCGTCGAAGGTCGCCAGTTCCTCGATGTCGAAGTAGCCCCGCATCGCCAGGACGGTGTACAGGGCGATGGAGCTGTGCCCCTTGGAGAGTACGAACCGGTCTCGGTCGGGCCAGTCCGGTTCATCGGGGCGAACATCGAGGACTCGAAAGTAGAGGGCGGCCAGCATGTCGACCGCCGAATATGGGCCACCCACATGGCCGCCCTTGGCATGGGCGACCGCTTTGAGAATCTGGATACGAGCCCGGCGGGCGATATCGGCAATCTCGGCGACGGTCGGAGCGGTCGTCATCATTCGGATCTCGGTCTGGGCGGTGCGCCGGCGCTCATTCGTCGTCTTTCTCGTATGAGCCGGGGACAACGGGGGGAGAGAAGGAGGTGACCATTTCCAGGGGACCGGGGCCGTGGGAAACCGTCTGATGGTGCAGACCCGGAGGAATGTACACGCAGGTGCCAGGTTCGAGGAAGGCCGTGCCTTCGGGTGTCACCAGCTCACCCTTGCCCGAGACGATGTAGATGACCTCTTCCTGGGTCGGGTGGACATGCCCCTCGGGGGCCGAATTCGGTGGGAACACGGAGTAGCCGACGGTCAGATTCTTGGCATCGCCGATCTCCGGACCGATGTAATGCAGCCAATCCCTGCCAGGCAGATTGAAGACCCGCGCTTCTGTTTTCGTCACGGCTTTGAGTTCCACCGTCGCCTCCAAAGCCAGGTCGGTCGGTCCCACCTGGCCAGATCATCGATTATCGAGTATTTACGATAGTCCCTCCCGGAGAGGGTGGTCAAGAGGCGGGCCTCGCCGCTTCGAGACCGGCCCAGTCGGCTCGAGAACCCTGCGGAGATATGGGTATGACGGCCACGTGGTCGGCTCCGGCCCCGTGCATACGCGCAACGGCCGCCTGAAGATCCTGGCGTGATCCGTGAGCGACGAGATCGTCCACAAGCCGGTCGCTTCCTCCGTCGTCGAGGTCGGCTTCTCGATATCCCATGTGGATGAGGCTTGCCCTGTAGTTGGGTTGGCGGAGATGCCCCGCCAGGTAGGAGCGCGCAGCAGATCGGGCGCGAATCGGGTCGTCGTCGGCGACCACCGCTTGGGTGACGATGAGTGCCGGCCGGTGGAGTCGGTCGTCGTGAGCCGCGTCGATGACAGACCGGGCCCGGGCCACGTATTCGGCGGTTACGAGGTAGGGAAAGACGCCGTCGGCCGTGCGTGCGGCCAGCCGCAGAGCGCGGGGACGCAGGGCGGCCACGACCAGTGGCGGCTCATGGTCGGGGAGCACGGCCCGATAGGGTGCCTCACGGTATTCGCGCAGGTACCGTTCCAGTGTCGCGAGCGGGGACGTGTAGTCATGGCCCCTGGCGGCCGCCGACGAGGCGTGTGAGACTCCCAGGCCCATGATGAACCGGCCGCCCGTGGCCTCGGCGATGGTTCTCGCCCCCGCATGCGCTGCGGTGGCGTCGCGGGCATGGATCGGTGCGACCCCCAGGCCGAGTGGGATGCCGGAGGTGGATGCTGCAAGCAGGCCGAGCAGAGCGAACGGTTCCCGACCCAGACTTTCGTTGACCCAGAAGCAGTCATACCCGAGTTCTTCGGCCCGGCGCGCATAGTCGACGATTTGGCCGACACTCCAGTGGTCAAACGTTCCCCAGACCCCGGTCGGTCCCAGCCAATCCTGCAGGGGCATTTTCCTCCTCACGGATAGGAGACCAGGTTACCGCCGGCACCGGCCACGGCCGGCCCTGCGATCGTACGGGTGACAAGGCCGACCGCCGTCAGTCGGCCTTGTCACCCTGCAATTGTCGACCGAGTGGCGGTCAGCGAAGTGAAGCCCAGGGCTCCTCTTCGGCCACGTCGACAAGCTCGTATCCGGCCTCGCCGACGCAAGGACCGAGGATGGCCAGCAACTTTGCGTTGCCATCGAAATCGTTGAACGAAGCATGGACTGTGCCCGTCGGGACGAAGCAGGCGTCACCCGCTCGCATGATGTGCTTCTCGTCGCCGATCCACTGCTCGACCGCCCCTTCGATCACGAAGAGGACTTCCTCTTGATCCGGGTGTTTGTGGAAATTGTGGCAACCACCGGGATCGAGCCGAACATCGATGACGACGAGCTGTTTCGCTCCGGTGGACGCCGGCCGAGACAGCCAACCGAGCTGCCCCCAGTCCAGTGTTTCGAATTCGACCGATGCATGCGGCACAAAGGTTCCGGCCATGTCCATATCCTCCTTGTTTGGCCTGTCGGCGTTTGGCCTGTCGGCGCCTCAACCTAGTGCCTCGACCGGCAACCTTTGCGGCGTTCTGCCGGCCAGGAACGCCGCTTGCTACGTTCTCCGCCTCGACGCACCTGCAGGTGCGCCTTCGTTGTGCGGGTCTTGCGATCGATATCGGATCGACCCGACAACTCGACGCGAACGAAAGGGACGGGTCGATCCATGTCGACCAGATGCCCCCGACTCGGCATCGACACCACAAATGTTGCCTGCCAAGGCATTGACGTCCATTGTGCCAGGAGTGCGCCGGACATGCCGTGGCCGGTGAACCGGCGCCCGGACAGGTCACGCCGGTTCGTTCAACTCCGCGATAGCCCGACTCCAGACACTCTCGTCTGCCAGATCGGACAAGTTCCAGACCGAGAACTCGATCAGATGCATGCAGGTAGCTCTCCAGACTCCGCTCTCGATGAAGGCGTCGTGCTCTTCGGGAATGGAGAGCTCGTAGTCGATGAGGTCACGACAATCGGCCGAAGCGAACTCGGACACGAAAGCTGCCATGAGCTTCTGGATGAGCCGGCGGGTCACGCGTTTCGCGGCCTGATGGTCGTCGATTCGGCTCTCGACGAGGCGGCCCACTGCCATCGCCGCGCCCGAGATTGCCCCACACACCCCACCCGAGTAGGCCACTCCGCCGTTCAGCGCCATGGCGGCGGACGAATCGTCGGCGCCGGGGAGACCAAAGAGCGTCTGGAGTGCGACCAGCGTGCTCTCGGCACACCCGTAGTAGTTGTCGTCGCGCAAGAACAGAGAGCGCGCCAACTCCATCGCAGGGAGCAGGTACGCGCCGTCGGCGCTCATCGTGGCAGGTCCCTTTCGGCGGCCTTCTCCATCGATGCCAGGAGGGGGAGAGGCTGGCCGCTCAGATACCGGATCAGTGCGCCACCGCCGGTGCTCACGAAATCGATGTCGTCCAGGTCGATGAAGCGGCGTGCACTCGCAACCGTGTCTCCGCCTCCGATCACCGAGCGTCCCGATGTGGCGGCCACGGCCTCCCAGACAGAGCGCGTGCCGACGGCGCCGATCTGCGATTCGTACACCCCGGCCGGACCGTTGACGAAGACAGTGGCGGCCTCGCCGATCACCCGGCGGTATTCGGCGATGGTCTCGGGGCCTATGTCGATGATCATTCGGTCGGTCGGAAGGTCCGACACGGCCACCTCCCGCCGACGGCCCTGGTCGTCCACGGCGACGTCGATCGGCGCCCGTATTCGATCACCGTACCGCTGCAGGTAGTCGACGGCCTGGGGGACGAAGGCGTCGAGCGACCGATTCTGGATGAACTGCACCGAGGGCGGCCCCAGATCGACGCCGGCCGCCATGAGCATGATGTGTCCGGTGATTCCCGCCGTGAGCACCGCATCGGCCGTGCCCTCGGCGAGGATCTTCGTCATCATTCCGAAGGCATCGGAGATCTTCAATCCGCCGAGAAGGAAGACGCACGGCTGAGCCGGATGTTCGGCAATGCCCGACAGGGCGGTGACCTCCTCGATGAGGAGACGTCCTCCCGCCGTGGGCAGGAGTTCCTGGAACGCGACCATCGATGGGGCGTTTCGGTGCGCGGCGGCGAACGCATCGTTGACGTACAGATCGAAGAGCGGCGCAAGGTTGCGCACGAGGTAGGTCTTGGTCATTTCCTCCGGTGTCAGCTTGACCGCGTTCTCGAACGTGGAGACCTCCTCGGTGAGGAAGCGAAGATTGTCGAGAAGGAGTATCTCCCCGTCCTCCATGTCGAGGATCGCCTGCCGTGCGGCCGGACCGGCCACGTCGTCGAGAAACGACACGTTGCGGTTCAGCTTCTCGGAGAGCTTCACAGCGTGCTCCTCCAGCGAGACGAGGTTGTGGTAGTCCAGCGTGTCGCCTTGGTGAGCGATGACTACCGTCTTCGCTCCGGCGCGCGTCAGGTCCTCGATCGTTGGAAGACTCTTGTTCAGTCGGTTGTCGTCTGCGATCGTGCCGGTCTCCTGATCGATCGGAGAGTTGATGTCGACACGAAGCAGGACGCGAGAGCCGCGAACGTCGAAATCGTCGAGCGATGCGATCTTCATGACGCTTCCGATCTCTTGTTCAGCCGATACCCAGGTATTTGTTGGTCAGCCCGACGGCTTCGAGACGGTCGGTCTGCAGTTCGAGGGCCGCTCGGATTCCATCGATTGTTTCCGGGATGACCACGGACTCTTGGGGGATGTTGATGGCGAATACCACGTCGTCCCCCGACATGCCGACCGTCTCTTCGAACAGTCCGATCTCATACATGTCTCCGCGAGGGTGACCGAGAAAGCGGGCGTAGTTGAACAGGGACGTGTTGGTGGTGAACCCGTCGGCAATCCTCACGACTCGAATGCGGGGATGTGCCTGGAAGGCTTCGATGACCGTGTCCGTGTCGATCTTGCGTTTCGGGGTGGCGACGATGCTGATGATGTGGCCGTGGGTGACCGGAGTGTGCACCAGCAGGCCTGTCGCGTCGATGTGGGGCATGATGTTCATCAGATCGACCGCCTGATGACTGGGAATCGGCTCCATACGGAGAGAATCGACCAGACCGCGATGTGTATCACCCGGATCGGCGACGCGTCGGATGATCGTGACGGCGATCTTCTCGATGCCGGTGGCACGATCGAGACAGTCGACCGCCCGTATCAGGCCGGTCGTGTTGCAGGAGGTGAGTTTCAGGTAGTCGCGCCCCACACCCTTTTCGTAGTTGGCGTAGCCGTGGAAGAACACGTCTGCCACACCGCCGGCTTCTCCTCCCTGGAAGATCGCCTTGATGCCGTGTTGAACGTATCGCTCCTTGTTCTTGGCGCCGATACCTGCCCCGGTGGCGTCCAGCATGATGTCCACTTGCCCGAGGAGGTCGTCGAAGTCTCCTGTGACCGGGATGCCGGCCTCCTCCAGAGCGGTCCGTCCGTCCGAAGTGGCGGCGTAGAGGTCGAAGGGCATGCCGCGTTCGGCGAGTGCCCGTACGGCCAGGGTGGGGGCGACATCGGCGACACCTACGACCTGCATGTCTTCCTGCCGGGCGGCGCCATCGGCCAGACGCTGGCCGATCACGCCATAGCCCGCAACACCTACTTTGACCTTTGCCATCGCTGGGACCTCCTCGCGGCGTCTGTTTACGCGGTCGCCCTCATCGCCTTCTCGACGGCCAGGCCGACTTCATCGGTTGTGTTGTTTCCACCCATGTCCTTGGTGCGGACTTCGCCCTTTCCCAGGGTTGCTGCAACTGCCTGCTGAACGTTGTCCGCCGCTTCTTTCTCGCCGAGATGTTCGAGCATCATCCTGACCGCTTCGATCGAGGCGATCGGATTGACGATGTGCTTGCCCGTGTACTTGGGAGCGGAACCGTGGATGGGTTCGAACATCGATGGATAGGTTCGTTCCGGATTGATGTTTCCGCCGCCGGCGAATCCCATCCCGCCTTGGAGCATGGCGCCGAGGTCGGTGATGATGTCGCCGAATAGGTTCGAAGCCACGACCACATCGAACCAGCCGGGGTTCTTGACGAACCACATCGTGAGGGCATCCACGAGCGCCATGTCCGTCTCGATGCTCGGGTAGTCCTGAGCCACCGATGCGTACACCTCGTCCCAAAAGACCATCGAATAGTTCAGTGCGTTCGACTTCGTGCAGTTGGTGACGCGACCGGGGGAGCCGATGGTCTCCTTTCGCCGGACGGCGGCGTCGAACGCGTATCGGATGACACGGTCACATCCTTTCCACGTGAACACACCTGTCTGCAACGCGAAGCTTTCCGGTGTTCCCTGCTTGAAGATGCCGCCGACTCGCGAGTACTCGCCTTCGGTGTTCTCACGGATGACGAGCATGTCCACGGTCTCCGGGGTGGCCGTGGTGATCGGAGTGCGCACTCCCGGGTAGAGCTTGATCGGGCGAAGATTGACGTACTGATCGAAGCCGGTGCGAATCGCGAGGAGTAGCTGCAGCGAGATGTGGTCGGGAACCTTGTTCGCGTCCCCTATGCAACCAAGGAAGATGCTGTCGAAATCCGCCAGCGTCGGCAGGGCGTCGTCCGGCATCATCACGCCGTTTTGGAGGTAGTAATCGCATGACCAATCGAACGATTCGAGTTCGACGTCGAAACCGTGAATCTGGGCAGCAGCGTTCAGAATGCGAGTGGCCTCCTGGGTGATCTCGGCGCCCACTCCGTCCCCAGGGATTGCTGCTATGCGGTATTGCGGCACTGTGGCCTCCTCACGTCTCGCTCTGCTCATCGCCGGTAGGCTCTTTATCGGCCAACAGCCGGGAGATTACCGGGCAGCACTCACAGAGCTGAATCTCGCCGTGAACCTTCGTGAAGTGGATGGAGAGCGGCGCCCGACCCTTGTCGCGACGGGCCGGTGCGATGCATCGACCAGGGCGCGACGTGATGGGCCCGTTGTGGGTCGCACCTTCGGATGGTGGCTGGTCGTCGGGAGGCTGTTCTACTGCCCGAGTTGTCGAGTGAGCGTCTGGGCGACGATCTCGGTCACGCGGTCGTGTCGGAACGTGAAAAAGTGGTCGCTGCCTTCGAGGACTTCCACCTTCGCTCCGATCGTGTCCGCGTATGCCCGGGTCGCCTCGACGTTGGCGAACTGGTCACGGTCTCCGATGATCAGCACTCTGGGCGCCGGGGCCAGTCGTTTCGGCTGGGCGAACATGCCGACCGGCAGTGCGATGCCGGCGTAGGGGGAGTCGTCGCCGGACCGTCCCTGCCAGCGAAGCGAAGTCAGGGCGCCGAACGACCATCCCGCCAGACCGAGCGGGAGATCGGCGTGGCGTTGTCGAGCGTCCTGCACGGCGGCGGCAACGTCGTCGATCTCGCCCTCTCCCCGGTCCCAGGTCCCGGTTGATGCCCCGACTCCCCGGAAGTTGAAGCGCAGCACTGCAAAGCCACGTTCGACCAGTCCATGCGTCACATGATGCATCAGGGGTGCGTGCATGGTGCCGCCGGCCTGCGGGTGCGGGTGACAGAACACCACCACGCCGGTGGCGACGTCCGGTTCGTCCCAGCGTGCCTCGAGACGGATGCCGTTCCGGGTGTCGATCGTGTGGTTGGAGGAGGGGAGTTGGACCACGGCCAAGCACAGTAGTCCCGTTCTCGTCAATGCTGGCTGTACCTGGTCCTGCCAGCATTGACGAGAAACCGTCCTGCAGACACTGCACCCGACAGAGGGCACTATCCTCGGGCTTCCCACACGGAGGATTTCCTTGTACGACGTCGTCATCATCGGTGCCGGTCCCGGGGGGTACGCGGCCGCGCTATACGCTCACAATTTCGGTCTCAGTGTCGCCATCGTCGAGAAAGACCAGCAAGTCGGTGGGACCTGTCTCAACCGCGGATGCATCCCGGCCAAACACTGGCTCCACACCGCCGAAGTCTTCACCACCGTCAAAGACGCCGCCACGTTTGGCGTGACGGCCGGTGAGCCGACACTCGACTGGGGCACCGCCCACGCCCGCAAGAACGACATCGTCGGTGGCCTGACCAAAGGCCTTGCCGGCCTCCTGCGATCCCGCGGCGCAGAGATCGTCTCCGGGTTCGGCCGCATCGACGCTCCCGGCAAGGTGCGGGTGGCCGGTGCCGACGGCGAGCAGGTTCTCGAAGGCCGCAACATCATCGTCGCCACCGGATCCGGTCCTCGCTCGATTCCCGGGTACGAGTTCGACGGAACGAAGATCGTCACCTCCAACGACGCCCTCGACTGGCAAGCACAGCCCAAGCGGGTAGCGATCATCGGCGCCGGGGCGATCGGGTGCGAGTTCGCCTCGATGCTCGTCGACGTCGGCAGCGAAGTGCACCTGTTCGAGATGATGGACCAGATCGTTCCCGGAGCCGACCCGGATGCATCGAAGGAACTGACCCGCAACCTCAAGCGTCACGGCGTCAAGATCCGCACGTCGGTGCAGGTCGGACCCGCGCAGATCACCGATACCGGGGTGACGGTTCCGTTCGGCGACGACTCCGTCGACGTCGACATCGTGCTGGTCGCCGTCGGACGCAAGCCCCTCACCGACGGGATCGGCCTGGAAAACACCAAAGCCGTGGTGGACCGCGGGTTCGTCGAAGTCGACAAGGCGACGATGCAGACCGCCGAACCGGGCATATACGCGGTCGGCGACATCGTTGCAGGAACCCCGCAGCTCGCCCACGTCGGGTTCGCCGAAGCGATCGCCGCGATCACCTACATCGCCACCGGCGAGACGCAGCCGGTCGACTACCGGGCAGTTCCGCTCGTCGTGTACACGCGCCCCGAGATGGCCGAGGTCGGCTACTCGGAGGCCAAAGCGAAACAACTTGGCTATGACGTCGAGGTGACGAGCCACGGGTTCGCCGCGGTGAGCCGCGCAAGAATCATCGGGCAGAACCGCGGCATTGTGAAGATCGTCGCCGAGAAGGGCGGCCCGATCTTGGGAGTGTCGATCGTTGGGCCGCAAGCAGGTGAAATGATCCATGAGATGATGTACGCAGTGGGCTGGGAGGCGCTGCCGTCCGAGGCGGCCGCGTTCATTCATGCCCATCCGACACTTTCCGAAGCGGTGGGCGAAACGCTGCTCAGCGCAAGCGGGAGAAGTCTGCACTGAACCGGCGGCGCCGGCCGCCACGTGAGAGGAGCGAGGATGGCCACGACGGTCAACATGCCGCAGCTGGGTGAGACGGTCACGGAGGGAACGATTCTCTCCTGGCCGAAGAAGGTGGGTGACACGATCCACGAGGACGAGGTCCTCGTCGAAGTCTCCACCGACAAGGTGGACACCGAGATCCCGTCCCCGGTCGCAGGGACGATCCTGGCGATCCTCGTCCCCGAAGGCGAGACGGTGAAGGTGGGCACGCCGATGGTCGTGGTCGGTGAGGCCGGTGAACAGGTCGCTGCGGAGCCTCAAGCGGCCCCCGAACCCGTTCCCGAAGCGGCCCCCGAACCTGAGCCTGCGCCGGCGGCCGAGTCGGCACCGGAGCCGCCGGCCGCCCCCGTTTCCGCACCGCCGACCGGCGCGCCCGTGCCGCCGACGGCAGTCGAGGAGCAGCGCTTCCTCTCACCGGTCGTGAGGAAACTCGCCAGGGAGAACGACCTGGATCTCTCCCAGATCCAAGGCACCGGACGCGGAGGACGCATCACCCGCAACGACGTGCTCGCCTATCTCGAACGCCGGCCTGCTCCAGCGACTGCTCCCGAACCCGTGACGCCACCTGCACCTGCACACGAACCGGTCGCAGCTCCCGCCGGCCCGGCTGCCACGCCCGCAGAGGTGCCCACCCTTCCCGGCGACGAAGTGCGCGACCTGAGCCGGCTGCGGGCCCGCATCGGCGAGAACTTGACCCGGGCCAAGCAGACCGCCGCGCACGTGTGGACATCGGTCGAGGTCGACTACGAGGCGGTCGAACGGGTGCGGCAGCGTCACCGGGCCGCGTTCAAAGAGCAGGAAGGTTTCTCGCTCACCTACCTGCCGTTCATCGCCCGGGCGACCGTCGACGCGCTCAAGGCGTTTCCCGTCGTCAACTCTTCGTTCTATCTGGAGCAGAAGAAGGCGGTGTTCCACAACGCGATCAATCTCGGCATCGCCGTCAATGTCGAGGGCAAGGGTCTCATCGTCACGTCGCTGAAAGACGCCGACGGGTTGCGGCTGGTCGGCCTGGCCCGTGCGATTCGAGACCTCGCCGACAAGGCTCGCGGTGGAGGGCTGCATCCCGACGACGTGGCCGGCTTCACGTTCAGCATCACGAACCCGGGGCCGTACGGGTCGTTCATGTCTGCGCCCATCCTGCCGCTGCCGAACGTCGGGATCCTGTCGACCGAGTCGATCGTGAAACGCCCGACGGTGATCACCTCGGCCGAAGGCCAGGACATGATCGCCATTCACCCGATCGGATACCTGGGCTTCACCTGGGATCACCGTGCATTCGACGGCGTGATCGCCGTGCAATTCCTCAACCGGATCAAAGAGAACCTGCAGAGTTGGGATTGGCAGCAGGAGCTGTCGTGAGCGTCACCCGCCCAGCGGTCTCGGGTTCGATGTGGTCGCGATACGAAGTACTTCGTACTTGGTGCCTGGTAGGTGGCATCAGCCATGACACCTGACACTCGTCTCCGCCTCCGCTGGCTGGGGCGGCTCCCGTACGCCGAGGCGTGGGACCTGCAGAAGGCCATCTGGGAGGGCCGCACGACCGGCCGCACCTTTGACGACTACCTGCTGCTGCTCGAACATCCCCACGTCTACACGATCGGACGTCACGGCGACCGGGCCAACATGCTGATCTCGGACGAACGGCTCGCCCAGCTGAACGCGGAGGTGTTCGACATCGACCGGGGCGGCGACATCACCTACCACGGTCCCGGCCAGCTCGTCGGCTATCCGATCGTCGCACTCGACGACACGAAAAAGGTCTCCGCCTACGTGCACGGCCTCGAAGCCGTGCTGATGGCCACGCTTGCCGATTTCGGGATCGAATCGTGGACCGAACGTGACTTCACCGGAGTCTGGACCACCGAAGGCAAGGTCGCTGCAATCGGCATCAGGGTCGCCCAAGGGGTGACGATGCACGGGTTCGCGGTGAACGTGAACACCGACATGTCGTACTTCGGCCACATCAACCCGTGCGGCATCACCGAGCGGGCCGTCGTCTCGATGCAGGACGTGCTCGGTACCGACATCTCCCTCGAAGAGGTGGTCGAGCGCCTCATTCCGCATTTCGTCGAGGCGTTCGAGTATGCGAACACCGAAACACAGCTCGGCGCATTCACACGAGGCCAAGGCCGTGCCCGAACCTTCGAAGTCGACCAACTCCTCGCCTCCGGGACGTTCTCACCCGACCGGCACGAAACCACCCCGATCACGCTCAAAGGCGGGCGCCTCCCCGGTGAGCCCGAACGCCCGGACTGGATGCGGGTGAAGGCCCACATGGGCGCCGAATACGCGATGTTGAAGTCGATGATGCGTGATCTCGAGCTCCACACGGTCTGCGAGGACGCCGGCTGCCCGAACATCTTCGAGTGCTGGGAATCGGGGACGTCGACACTGATGATCCTCGGTGACCGCTGCACCCGCGCGTGCAGTTTCTGCGATGTCGCAACCGGCAAGCCGACCGAGCTCGACCTCGAGGAACCCGATCGTGCCGCAGAGGCGATCGAACGAATGGGGCTGCGCCACGCGGTGATCACCTCGGTGAACCGTGACGACCTCGACGACGGAGGCGCAGGCATCTTCGCCGCAACCATCGAGGCGGTGCACCGGCGGGTCCCCGAATGCGACGTCGAAGTGCTGATCCCCGACTTCAAGGGTTCCAGAAAGGACCTGCAGACGGTGATGGATGCCGGACCGGCGGTGCTGAACCACAACACCGAGACGGTGCTGCGACTCCAAAGAGACGTCCGAACCGCTGCGAACTACGGACGGTCGCTCGCCCTGCTGGCGAGGGCCAAGTGGATGCGCCCGTCCGGTTCGGTCAAGTCGGGACTCATCGTCGGGATGGGCGAGACGAAGGACGAGATTCTGGGGACGCTCGCCGACCTGCGGGCCGTCGGCACCGACATCGTCACGATCGGTCAATACCTGCGCCCAAGCGCGAAACATCGTGCGATCCACCGGTACGTTCATCCGGACGAGTTCGCCGAATACAGGGACTACGGCGAGAAGCTCGGGCTGGCCCATGTCGAGTCCGGGCCGCTGGTGCGTTCCAGCTACCACGCCCGTGAGGCCACCGAGGCTGCGAGAGCCGGCACTCCGGTCGGTGTGCGATGAACCATGCAGCCAGGATCCAGTCGGCCAGGACGCTGATGGAGAGTCAAGGCCTGGATGCGATGCTGCTGTCGGTGGGCGCTGATCTGCCGTACTTCACCGGATACACGGCGATGCCGTTGGAACGGCTCACGATGCTCGTGCTTCCCGTGTCGGGGCCGGCAACGCTACTCGTACCGGAGCTGGAGGCCCCGCGTGTCGTCCAGAAGCCCGGCGTGTTCGAGATCCGCCCGTGGGGCGAGACCGAGGATCCGGTGCGCATCGTTGCGGACCTTGTGCCGGGAGCGCGTCGCGTTGCGATCGGTGACCAGACCTGGTCGACGTTTCTGCTGCAACTTCAGGAGCAGCTTTCCCAGGCCGTCTTCGTGCAGGCTTCCGTTCTCACCGCAGAGCTGCGGATACGCAAAGACGCCGCCGAAATCGACCTGCTGCGCCAGGCCGGCGCCGCCGCGGACCGGGTGGCGGCCCGGCTCGCCGACATGCAGTTCTCCGGGAAGACCGAACGAGAACTATCCCGCGTGATCGTCGGCATGCTGCTCGAAGAAGGCCACGAGGAGGTCGACTTCGCGCTCGTCGGGTCGGGACCGAACGGGGCGTCGCCGCATCATGAGGCATCGGATCGGGTGATCGAAGCCGGCGATGCCGTCGTGTGCGACTTCGGCGGGGCTCTCGGCGGGTACTACTCGGACACCACCAGGATGTTCGTCGTCGGCGAAGCCCCGGAAGGGTTCGCCGAACCGTTCGCGGTGCTGCGCCGGGCACAGGCAGTAGCCGTCGACGCCGTTCGACCCGGTGTGACCGCCGAGTTCATCGATGCAGCCGCCCGAGGCGTCATCGCCGACGCCGGGTACGCAGAGTTCTTCATCCACCGGACCGGCCACGGGATCGGCCTCGACGTGCACGAACATCCCTATATCGTCGAAGGCAACGACACGGTGCTGGCGCCGGGGATGGTGTTCTCGATCGAACCGGGCATCTACCTGCCGGGCCGCTTCGGGATGCGCATCGAAGATATCGTCGCGGTGACCGACGACGGTGTGGAGCGCCTGAATCAATCGTCGCGAGATCTCGTCACGGTCACGTAGCCGGCTCCTTTCCGAGCACTCGGCAGGACCCCCTCCGTCCCTGCGGGATACCTCCCCCAACGCTCGTCAAAGCCCTCGCTGGGGGAGGAAACGAGTGTTTCTCCCCCCAGGGAGCGAAGCGAGTGTTGGGGGGAGTACGGCGAAGCCGGGAGGCGAGTACACACCCGACCCCAGGACCCCCTCCGTCCCTGCGGGACACCTCCCCCAGCGTCGGCCTCCGGCCTCCTGGGGGAGGAAACGGGGAGGGGAGCCTTCAAATCCCGAGCAGCTCGCGAACAGGCCCTTCGATGCCCGGTGCGGTCGCTACAAAGCCGGACAGCAACGGGTTCGGCCGGTTGAACCGCACCGGTTCGCCGTCGATGCCGAACACGACCCCGCCGGCGGCAGTGACCAGCGCCGCACCGGCAGCGACGTCCCATTCGTTCTTCGGCACGAGCGTCCAGGTGGCATCGGCCGATCCCACGGCGACGAGACCGAGCTTGTAGGCGACCGACCCGAGGTTCCGTACCGAGATCGGCGACGTGTGGAACCGATCCCACTCGCCCCGCTTCGTCTCGCTGCGTGAGGCCAGCACGAGTGCTCCGCGTATGTCTGTGACCGGGGAGATACGTGCCGGCTCTCCGTTGAGGGTCACACCCTCACCGACGGCGCCGAGGATCAGCCGGTCACTCGTTGGCACATAGATTCCTCCGGCGACCGGCACCCCGTCTTCGACGAGGCCGATCGAGACGCACCACTCCGGGATGCCGGCGATGAACTCTCTCGTGCCGTCGAGCGGGTCGACGACCCATACCCGTCGGCAGGTCAACCGTGCCGAGTCGTCGGCCGTTTCCTCCGACAGCCAGCCATCACCCTGCTCGGGGAGGATGTCGGCGAGTACCTCGTTGACGGCGAGGTCCGCCGCGGTGACCGGATCGCCGCCCTCTTTGAGGACCGACTCGATCTCTCCGGCAGTGAACGCGTCGAGGGTCTCACCGGCGCGGCGCAGCGCCTTCTCGATGCGGACCAGGTCGTGCCTCATAATGGCCAGAGGATAGGGATCCCGACGAGCAGCATCGCCACGACGGCGATGGTGAGCGGCACGCCGAGCCGCAGATAGTCACTGAACCGGTACCCGCCTGGCCCGTACACCATCAGGTTCGTCTGATACCCGATCGGGGTGAGGAACGGTGTCGCGGCTGCAACGGCGACACCGAGGGCGAACGCTCGGGGGTTCAACCCGAGTCCCGTCGCGGTGGCCAGCGCCACCGGGAGGATCAACAGCGCAGCCGCATTGTTCGTCACGATCTCCTTGAGGATCACGGTCGCCACGATGATGCCGGCGAGCGCACCGACCGGCCCGAACCCGCCAAACGTGCCGATCATCCAGGTTGCGGCCGTGTCGGCCAGCCCGGACGTCTGCATCCCTGCGGCGATCCCGAACGCGGCGGCGATCGTGATGATGACATCCAGGTCGACGGCCGTGCGCGCCTCGGCCGTCGTGACGATCCGCAACGCCACCAGAGCTGCTGCTCCGAGCAGCGCCGCGGTGACGAGCGGTACGACACCGGTGGCCGCAGCGGTAACCATCGCGGCGACGACCAGGCCGGTGAGCGGCGCCCGTCGTCCCGCGACGGGCGGGGCGGCGTCCAGCCGTGCGATCAACGCAAAGTCGGGACGTTCCCGCCAGCGGCGGCCCCAGTCGTGGTCGGCGACGACCAGCAGCGTGTCGCCGGGGCGCAGCAGAACGTCGCCGAGTTTCGCGTCGATGCGTTGCCCTGCGCGGTGGATCGCAGTGACGACCGCCTGGTAGCGGCCCCGGAACCCGGCCGACCGCAACGTCGCGCCGACGAGCGGCGACGACATGCCGATGACGGCCTCGTAGTGGGCGACGTCGGTTGCGTCGAGGCGAGCCATCTGGTGCTGCTCGGTGGAGGTCAGCCCGGGGACCGCGACGAGATCGACGACCTGGTCGACCCTGCCGATGAACCGGAGCACATCGCCGGTGTGCAGCACAGTGTCGCGTCCGACCGGAGTGACCAGCTCGCCTGCCCGTTCGAGCTGGGCGAGAAACACGCCGCGCAGATGACGCAGGCCGGCTGCCTCGACGGTGAGACCGTCGAGGTCGCTGAGCACCTGCATCGTGATGTTGAACTGACGGAACTCCTCATCGTCGGCCGTGGCGGGGGACCGCCGGGTCGGCAGCAGTTTCGGTGCAAGGAGGACGATCAGGGCGATCCCGACGATGGCCACGGGCAGGCCGATCTTGGTGATCTCGAAGAAGCCGAGCGGGGCGTACCCGTCGGCTTCGAGCAGGCCGGAGACGACGATGTTCGTGGCGGTCCCCATCAACGTGACCACCCCACCGAGGATCGCTGCGAACGACAGCGGCATCAGGTACCTCGACGGTGACTGGCCGCGTGCCTCCGCCCACCGTTCGATCTGTGGGGCCAGCATCGCAACGATCGGCGTGTTGTTCAGGATCGACGACGCAGCGGTCGTGGGCACGGTGAGTCGGGCGAGGGCGGTGTGAGGATGGTCACCGTCGCCGAGGACGGTGCGAACCAGCGGCGCCAGAACACCGGTCTTGGCGACCGCGGCGGCGACGATGTAGAGAGCGGCGATCGTCGCCGGAGCGGGATTGGCGAATCCCGAGAGCGCCTCGGTCGGGCTGATGATCCCGGCGGTGAGCAGCGCCACCGTGGCAGAGCCGACCGCCGCGGCGGGAGGCAGCATGTCGCGCACGAGCACGACGACGACGGCGACGACGATCCCGAGGGTGAACCACGCCTGCCAGATCATTCAATCGGCTCCGCGGGTATCACTCGGACCCCCTCCGTCCTTGGCCAGAGCCCCGAGGGCACCTCCCCCAACGCTCGCCAGAGCCCTCGCCGGGGGAGGAAACGGGACCCCCTCCGTCCTCGGCCAGAGCCCCGAGGGCACCTTCCCCAACGCTCGCCAGAGCCCTCGCCGGGGGAGGAAACGAACGTTTCTCCCCCCAGGGAGCGAAGCGACCGTTGGGGGGAGTACGGCGAAGCCGGGAGGGGGGAGTGTTGCTCGTAGTCGGGACCCCCTCCGCCGCCGGGGCGACACCTCCCCCAACGCTCGCCAGAGCCCTCGCCGGGGGAGGAAACGGGGAGGGGGGTGGGGACTCACCTGTCTCCGTTGACATCCACGTAGCCGAGCTTCTCCAGCTCGATGATGATCTGGTTTGCTGCCTCTTCAGGGCTCATCGTGGCGGCATCGATCACGACGTCGGCGTCATCGGGCGCCTCGTACGGATCCGAGATGCCGGTGAACTCCTTGATGATCCCGGCTCGGGCCTTCGCGTACAGGCCCTTGCGGTCCCGCTGCTCGCACACCTCGATCGGTGTGCTGACGTAGACCAGCACGTACCCGCCGTACGTGGAGATGGCCGCACGGTTCTCCTGGCGGATCTTGTCGTACGGGGCGATCGGTGCGCAGATCGCGATGCCACGGTGCTTGGTGATCTCAGACGCGACGAACCCGATCCGGCGGATGTTGATGTCGCGATGCTCCTTGGAGAACCCGAGTTCCGACGACAGGTTCTTTCGCACGATGTCGCCGTCGAGCAGCGTGATGGGACGGCCACCGATCTCCGACAGCTTCACCAGCAACGCGTTCGCGATCGTCGACTTGCCCGATCCCGACAGGCCGGTGAAGAACACGGTGAAGCCCTGCTTGGAGCGCGGCGGGTGGGTGCGACGCAGCTCGGTCACGACTTCGGGATACGTGAACCACTCGGGGATCTCACGACCTTCGGCAAGGCGTTCACGCAGTTCGGTTCCGGAGATGCTGAGCGTGCGGGCGCCCTCGGGAACCTCGTCGATCGGCATGTAGGTGTCCTGGTCTTCGAGGTACACCATCAGTTTGAACGGGACCATTGTGACGCCGAGCTCCGCCTCGTGCTCTCTGAGGAGGTCCTGGGCGTCGTACGGTCCGTAGAACGGAGTCCCTGACGAGTCCGATCCCGGGCCGGCGTGATCGCGGCCGACGATGAAATGCGTCACCCCGTGGTTCTTGCGGATGATGGCGTGCCACAGCGCCTCGCGGGGTCCGCCCATCCGCATCGCCAGCGGCAACAGGGACAGCATCGCCGTCTGGCGGGGGTAGCGTTGGAGCACCGCCTGGTAGGCACGCACCCGTGTGTAGTGGTCCACGTCACCGGGTTTGGTCATCCCGACGACGGGATGGATCAGCAGGTTCGCCCCGACTTCCAGTGCGGCGCGACGGGTCAGCTCGACGTGGGCACGATGCATCGGGTTGCGTGTCTGAAAGGCCACCACCGTGCGCCAACCCAACTTGGCGAACCGGGCTCGCACTTCGGCGGGGGTCAGTCGGAGCTGACGGAAGTCGTAGTGGACCGGTCGCTGCACACCCTCGATCGTCCCACCGACGTAGACCGGGTTCGCAGTGTTGAACAGGTAGCCGACGGCCGGATGCTCTGGGTTGGACGTGCCAAAGACCGCCTCCGCTTTGTGGTGTTTATCAGGTGTCCACACGTCCGAGACGGTGAGGACGGCGAGCATGACTCCTTCGGAATCTCGAAGGGCGATCCTGTGGCCGGTCTCGAGGTCTTTTGCGAAAGATTCGGTGACGTCCAGGGTGATAGGCATCGGCCACAGGGTCCCGTCGGCGAGCCGCATCGTTTCCAGGACCGGTTCGTAGTCGGCGCGGGTCATGAATCCTCGCAGCGGTGAGAAGCCGCCGCTCAGCAAGAGTTCGAGGTCGTGAACCTGTCGATCGGTCAGATCCCACGACGGCCAGTCGCGGGACGCTTCCTTCAATTCGGTGGCTCGGGCTTCGTCGACGAGCAGGTCGACGAGGGTGCCCCCGTGGGGCGCGATGAGATGATCGGTCATGAATCAGTCCTGGATCTCGGGATGAGGAGGAGTGTAGGGGATCGCCATCCGTTGGAACACCTCATGTCCCTACGTGGTTGGCCCGTGAGTGCGCCGATGCGCGTCACAGGGTGCTCGACGGGCCGACAGACCTCACTACGCTTGCGTAAAACCACCGGGAGAGCCGATGAGCATCGAACAACTCGCCGTCGACACGATCAAAGGTCTTGCCATCGACGGCGTCCAGAAAGCGAACTCGGGTCATCCCGGCGCACCGATGGGCATGGCCGACATCGCGACGGTGCTCTGGGCGAAGTTCCTGAACGTCGATCCTGACGATCCGACGTGGCCCGACCGAGACCGGTTCGTGCTCTCCAACGGCCACGCATCCATGCTGCTCTATGCGCTGCTGCATCTCAGTGGCTTCCCGGTCACGATGGAGGATCTCCGACAGTTCCGCCAGTGGGGGTCGCACACGGCGGGGCATCCCGAGATCGACCAGGCCAGAGGGATCGAGATGACCACCGGGCCGCTCGGCCAGGGGTTCGGCACAGCGGTCGGCTTGGCGATCGCCGAAGAGCACCTGCGGGCCGTCTTCGGGCCGGAGCTCGTGAACCATCGCACATGGGGGTTCGTCTCCGACGGTGACCTCATGGAAGGCATTTCCGCGGAGACCGCGTCGCTCGCCGGGCACCTGGGACTCGGCAAGCTCACCTACTACTACGACGACAACCACATCACCATCGACGGGAACACGTCGATCACCTTCACCGAGGACATCCCCGCACGATTCGCCGCCATGGGATGGCACACGGTCTCCGTCGACGGCCACGACAGGACAGCGATCGAGGAAGCGACCCGTGAAGCGCTCGTAGTCGCCGACAAGCCGTCGCTGATCATCGCCCGAACGCACATCGGTCATGGTGCGCCCACCAAACACGACACCCCGGGGGTGCACGGATCCCCGCTGGGCGAAGAGGAGCTTCGTGCGACCAAAGAGCTGATGGGGTTCCCGCCCGATGAGCCGTTCTACGTCCCCGACGGGGTGTACGAGTTCTTCTCGAACGCCATGGATCGGGGCCGCGGAGCGCGTGCGGCGTGGGAGAAGCGGTTTTCGGGTGTCGACGCCGAGACGAGTGAACGCTGGGCCGGCTACTTCGGTGATGTTTCGGTTCGACTGGAGACCCCGGCGTTCGACGGCAAGATCGCAACCCGGGCGGCCGCAGGCAAGGTGTTCGACCAGATCGCCGAGAAGATCCCTGGTTTCATCGGCGGCGCCGCCGACCTGGTCGCGTCGACCAAGACCGAGATCTCGTTTTCGGCCGGCTTCTCGAAGGAGGATCGGGCGGGTCGCAACATTCGCTACGGGATCCGTGAGCACGCGATGGGCGCGATCACGAACGGCCTGGCCGTACACGGTGGGCTGCGACCGTACGGGGCGACGTTCTTCGTGTTCAGCGACTACATGCGACCGGCCGTGCGCCTCGCTGCGCTCATGGAGGCGGCGAGCATCTTCATCTGGACGCACGACTCGGTGTTCCTCGGTGAGGATGGGCCGACCCACCAGCCGATCGAACACCTGGCGTCGCTGCGAGCCATGCCCAACCTGTGGGTGCTGCGTCCCGCAGACGCGACCGAGACCGTCGAGGCGCTGGAGCTGGCGGTGAACCGGACCGACGGACCGACCGCGCTGGTGCTGACCCGACAGGGGCTTCCCGTGCTGGAGCGTCCGGGCGGAGGCGTTGCCCGCGGCGGGTACGTGCTGCGCGACGGCGACGACGTGGTGCTGGTCGCGACCGGGTCGGAAGTTCATGTGGCGTTGGGTGCCGCCGAGGTGCTCGCCGGCGACGGCGTGTCCGCTCGAGTCGTGTCGCTGCCGTCGTGGGAAGCGTTCTTCGCCCAGGAGAAGGCGTACCGGACATCGGTGTTCGGCAACGGTGTGCCGATCGTGTCGATCGAGGCGGCGTCGACGTTCGGATGGGAGCGCATCACCGGCTCGGACGGCCTTCGGATCGGGATCGACCATTTCGGCGCCTCGGCACCGGCGGGCGTGATCGCCGAGCAGTGGGGGTTCACGCCCGGAGCGGTGGCGGCACGGGTCAACGAGTGGCTTGGGCCGAGAAGTCGGCGATGATCCGCAGCCGCCGGGTGTGAGTGTTCGCCGGAGGCTGTTTCTCCGCGCCGATGCCGACTATTCCTCCTGATGTGCCGGAGCGAGCGGCCGGGTTCACCTGTCTGCAACGGGTGTCTCAGATGCGGGACCTGCGAGCCGGGGCGACGTCATCGGCCATAGGGGAGTCCGGCGAACCGGACCCTCCTATGGCCGACGTTGGCGTCAATCCGGGGACGGTACGAACAGCTTGACCTGAATCGAGTCGCTGCCTGTCGCACCGTACGAGTCGGTGACGGTCACCGTGATCGTCGGCTGCGAGGAGTCTTGTCCCCACGGGATGAGGAGCTCCGGGCTGATCGCCTCGGTGGTACCCAGCGCGCCCTGGACGCTCGAAGTCCATACGACGGTCGTGGTATCACAGTTCGCATCCGACGTTGTCGATGTGAAGTCGACGACGGCGCCCCAGGCGGTCCCGTTCCAGGTGGTGACATAGGTCGACAGGTTCGGAGGAGCGGTGATCTTCACCGTCGGTGCGTCGTTGTAGGTCGACAGGCCGAGAAGCGTCTCGAGGGCCGTTTCGGCCGCGTCGGAAATGACGCCTGTTCCACCGAGGATCACGACCTTGGTGGCGCGAAGTCGCCGGATCTCGTTGTAGGTCGCCGTCGGGACGATGTCGGAGTTCATCAGCAGCATCGGCGCGTTGTCGAGATACGCTGCGGGCCCGCCTGCGAGTGCGTCCGGGTAGTTGAACCCGTAGGTCACATACACCGTGGTCGAACCACACGGCCACTTCTCCTGGCTGATTATCGCGGCCGTGTCGAAGCGGGTGGCGCCTCCCCAACGATCGACGCTCGTCACGCCCGGCAGATTCGATACGGCAGTTTCCACAGCCGTCGACACGGCTGCGGTTCCACCGAGAATCACGACACGGGATGCTCCAAGAGCGGTGATCGCCGTGGCGGTCGTCGATGGAAGCGACTCGGTGAGCGTCAGGAGCAGCGGCGCGGTCATCTTGGCTGCCGCAGGCACGGCGGCCACGGCGTCGGGGTAGTTGAACCCGTTGGTCAGCACGACTGTGTCGGATCCGGACGGGAACGTATCGGAGGCGATTGCCGCAGCCGTCGCGAACCGGTCGGCTCCCCACAACCGGCGAACCGTCGTTGCGTACGAGCCGAGTGCCGTTTCCACGGCGGCGGATACGACACCGGTGCCGCCGAGAATGACGATCTCGTCAGGGGCCAGCCGGGTGAGCTCGGTGGCGGTCACCGTAGGGATCGAGTCCGTTCGCACCAACAGGATCGGTCCGGGAGCCATGGCTGCGGCAACTCCGCCGGCAAGGGCATCGGGGAACGAGAACCCGTATGCGACGAACACCGTTGCCGCTCCGGAGGGGAACGCATCTTGAGAAACCGCGACTGCAGTTCCGAACCGGTCTGCGCCGGCCAGGCGATCGACCGTCGAACTGCCGGCTCCTTGCGCAGCAGGTGCGAGCAAACCGCCCACCAGCAGTGCTGCCAAGAGCACCAACGTGAACCGTTTTCCCACTGTTGTCGTGATCCGTTGCAGCATGAGTTTCCCCTCTGGGTGCGTACCGACACCCTATTACGCTTGGCGGGCCTGCGTGCGTTGGGCGTCGTATCAGACACTACTCGTTCGGCCCTGGTGTGTGGCGACCAATCGAAGTTCCACCGGCATGGCGAGGGTAGCCGGCACCGGTGACCGAAGCCGGAACGCAGGCGGCCCGCCACTATCGGTGCGGTCCGGTTCGATCCCGGCCGGTACGAGGCGGAGATTCTGCGGCCTGGATCCGAACGGGTGGCGCGCCTGGTCACCGATCTACCCAACGGCATTACTCAGCAGCCTCCTGGGCCATCGGCACGACCCGGCTCCGAACCGCCGGACACACGACTTCAACCCACACCGACACCGCAACCCGACCCGATCACAACCTCTCATGAACGATCAGGGGTAGCTACCATCCCAGCGGATGCACGTCACGCCTACCCATCTTCCTGACGTCCTGATCCTCGAGCCACGGGTGTTCGCGGATGACCGTGGTTGGTTCTGTGAGTCGTTTAACGTTCGCACGTTCCGTGAGGCGACGGGTCTGGATGTGACGTTCGTTCAGGACAACCACTCGCGTTCCAAGGCCGGCGTGCTGCGTGGTCTGCATTGTCAGGTGGATCCTCCACAGGCGAAGCTGGTTCGCTGTACCGTTGGGAGGGTCTTCGACGTTGTGGTCGATATACGTCGTTCCTCACCGACGTTGGCCCGGTGGACCAGCATTGAGTTATCGGCCGACAACCATCGCCAGCTGTGGGTCCCGGCGGGGTTCGCGCACGGTTTCTACGTGCTCGACGGGCCCGCCGAGGTGCAGTACAAGACGACGGACTTCTACCATGGTCCTGGGGAGCGGTCGATCCGCTGGGATGACCCGACCATCGGCATTGAATGGCCGTTCGATGGCACGCCGTTCCTGTCGGACAGGGACGCGGCGGCGCCGCTGCTCACCGACGCAGGTATCTTCGAGTGAGGACCCGATGACCCGCTATCTCGTCACCGGTGGTGCAGGTTTCATCGGTTCGAACTTCGTGCGGACCGTCCTCAGCGAGGAATCGGGCGCGGCGGTGACGAATCTGGATCTGCTCACGTATGCCGGGGTGAAGGCCACCGTCGGCGAGCTCGACGAGTTGTCGGGCCACCGGTTCGTCCACGGCGACATCCGTGACCGGGACCTGGTCGAGGAGTTGATGCCTGGTCACGATGTGGTGGTGAATTTCGCTGCCGAGAGCCATGTGGATCGGTCCATCGACGGTCCGGTGGTCTTCGCCGAGACGAATCTGGTCGGCACGGCGGTGCTGATCGACGCTGCCCGCCGGCACGATGTGCCGTTGTTCGTGCAGGTGTCGACCGATGAGGTGTACGGGTCGATCGAGGATGGTTTCGCCTCCGAGAGCGGTGTGCTGGAGCCGTCGTCTCCGTACTCGGCGTCCAAGGCCGCCGCGGACCTGTACGTGCGTTCCTACGGGGTCACCTACGGGTATCGGGCGATCGTGACCCGCTGCACGAACAACTACGGGCCCTACCAGTTTCCCGAGAAGGTCATCCCGCTGTTCGTGACGAACCTGATGGAGGGCCGCAAGGTGCCCCTGTACGGTACCGGCCGCAACGAACGGGACTGGCTGCACGTCGATGACCATGTCGCCGCGCTGCGCCTGCTGATCGAAGAGGGCACTCCAGGCGAGATCTACAACATCGGGGCGAACGCGCAGGTGACGAACCTGGAGTTGACCCGCAGGATTCTGGCGGCGTTCGGCAGGGACGAGTCGTCGATCACCTACGTGACCGACCGGCCCGGACACGACCTGCGATACGCCGTGGATTCGTCCAAGATCCGGGCGCTCGGGTGGGCGCCGACCGGGACGCTGGACGAGCGCTTGGCCGAGACGATCGACTGGTACCGGCGTCGCGAGGACTGGTGGCGCCCGTTGAAGGGGGAGCGAGGATGAAGGGCATCGTTCTGGCGGGAGGAGCCGGGAGCCGCCTGGATCCGATCACACGGGTCGCTTCGAAGCAGCTCCAGCCGGTCTACGACAAACCGATGATCTACTACCCGCTGTCGACACTCATGCTCGCAGGGATCCGCGACATCCTGATCATCACGACTCCCGCAGACGTACCCCGGTTCCGGCATCTGCTCGGGGACGGGTCCCAGTGGGGCATCGATCTGGCCTACGCCACCCAGGCTGAACCGAAAGGAATCGCTCAGGCGTTCCTCGTGGGTGAGCCGTTCATCGGCGGTGACCCGGTGACGCTGATCCTCGGCGACAACATCTTTCATGGACGGATCGGCCTCGAGGACGTTGTCGAGTCGTTCACTGATGGGGCGGTGATCTTCGGCTATCCGGTACGGGATCCGCAGCGCTACGGCGTCGTCGAGTTCGCCCCGGACGGACAGGTGCTGTCGCTGGAGGAGAAACCGGAGCAACCCAGGTCGCGGCATGCGATACCAGGCCTCTACGTGTACGACAACGAGGTGGTGTCGGTGGCCAAGTCGATGCAACCGTCGGCTCGGGGCGAGCTGGAGATCACCGACGTCAACCTGGCGTACCTGAAGCGTGGCCGACTCCAGGTGCATCTGTTCGATCGCGGGGTCGCGTGGCTCGACAGCGGCACGCACGACAGCCTGCTGGAAGCGGCGAATTTCATCGCCACCGTCGAACGCCGCCAGAGCCTCAAGATCGCTTGTCTCGAGGAGATCGCCTTCCGCAAAGGACTCATCGACGAAGACAAGCTCCGTCGGGTCGTCGAGACGATGCCGGTCTCGTCATATCGCGCGTACCTCGAAGAAATCCTCGCCGAGCGGCGATGACGCCCCGAGTCGCAGTCACCGGCGCATCGGGCCAGCTCGGCACCGCGTTCGCCAAACTACTTCCTGAAGCCACACTGTTGACCCGCGCCGACCTGAACCTCGCCGACGTTGCGTCGATCGTCCCGACCCTCGATGAGCTGGCACCCGCCACACTCATCAACTGCGCCGCCTACACCGCCGTCGACGCCGCCGAGACCGACGAGCAGACCGCGTTCACTGTCAACGCCGCCGCGGTGGAGGCGATGGCCGCCTGGTGCGCGTCGCACAGTGCACGGTTCGTCACCTACTCGACCGACTACGTCTTCGACGGCACCGCCGAGCGCCCGTACATCGAGTCGGACCCGACCGCCCCGATCAACGCCTACGGACGTACGAAGGCCGCCGGGGAACGCCTGGCCCTGGCCGCCAACCCACAAAGCCTGATCGTTCGCACTTCGTGGCTGATCTCCGGCACCCACCCGAACTTCATCTCGACGGTCCTGGAGCGAGCCGGAAAGGGAACCGTGCAGGTAGTAGACGACCAGTGGGGCTGCCCCACAATCGCCGACGACCTCGCCGTCGCCACCCTGCGAACCCTCGAAGCCGACGCGACCGGAATCCTGCACCTCACCAACCAAGGAGTCACCACCTGGTACGGAGTTGCCCGCCGAGCCGTCGAGCTGGCAGGTCTCGACCCCGACCTGGTGCAACGCACGACCAGTGACGCGTTCCCCCGCCCTGCACCGAGACCCCACTGGTCCGTGCTCGGCTCCGAGCGCCTGGCAGAGCTCGACATCGAACCCCTGACACTCTGGGAACAATCACTTCCGTACATCGTTCAAGCCATCATCGACTGGCCATAGCCGAACACCCACCCGACGGCTACGCCCTTGGCACCCAGCCCTCACCGCTCGCCGTGCCCACTCAGGGGAACCATGGGAGGGCGTCACAAGTCACTTCTCTGAGGGGGAAGGATTCCGAACGGGGGATCCGACGAGGGCGTCGACCCGTTCGTTTCGGATCGCAGCGTCGGATGTAGGCCCATTGCTTCACCTCGGGCCCAAGTACACTCACCGGCGTGAAGATCTACACGAAGAAGGGTGACGACGGCACCACCGGGCTCTTCTACGGGGGCCGTGTCCCCAAGGACGATCTCGCCCCGGAAGCGTACGGAACCGTCGACGAGGCGGTGGCGGCCCTCGGTGTCGCGAGGACCCAGGCCGGGGGTCTCGTGGGTGAACGGATCCTCGCCGTCCAGCGTGACCTGTTCGTGATCGCAGCCGAGCTTGCGACGGCACCCGGCAACCGTCACAAGCTTCAGCCGGGGACCAGTGCGACGACCTCCGAGATGACCGAACGCCTCGAGTCCTGGATCGACGAACTGGTCGACGAGGTCGGCCTGCCCGGCGAGTTCGTCGTGCCGGGCCAGGCGCCGCTACCCGCCTTGATCGAGCACGCCCGCACGATCGTGCGCCGTGCAGAACGCCGCTGCGTCACCTATTCGCGCCAGGGCGGCCTCGAAGAGGCGCTGCGTTACCTCAACCGGCTCGCCGACTACCTCTACGTGCTCGCCCGGGCCACCGAATCCGAATGGGAACCCAGCAAACAAGGAGACGAGAAGTGAACATCACCGCAGGAGGCCCGCTCGAGTCCGAATCGGGAGAGGCGCTCGCCGTCCCCGTGTTCGAAGACCGCACCTGGGGTCCCGGAGCCGACTGGGCAGCAGAACAACTCGGTGACTGGCTCGACGAGTACCTGGACGAACAGGACTTCTCCGGCAAGGCCGGCGAGATCCTCGCCGTGCCCACCGGCGGGCGACTTGGATTCCGAACCTTGTTCCTCGTTGGTCTCGGATCGGATGTCGACCTCGAGGCGCTCCGAAAAGCGGCCGGCTGGCTGGGTCGCAAGGCCGCCAAGACGGTGGATGTGGCCACGACTCTGCATCAGGTCGATCTGGACGGTACGGCCGGTGCGGTCGTCGAAGGGTTCCTCCTCGGCCAGTACCGGTTCGACACGTACAAGTCGGAGCCGAAACCCGCCAAGACCGAGTCGCTGAGATTCGTTGGCGAAGGTGCCGAAGATGCTGCCGGGCGGGCAGGGGACGCAGCGGTGATCGTCGATGCGGTGGTGCTCGCCCGTGATCTCATCAACGAACCCGCACTGGCGAAGGCCCCCGCCGTCCTGGCGGACAAGGCACGCGAGATCGGCCGATCCGTGGGGGTCACCGTCAAGGTCCTCGAGCCCGACGAGATCGAGGCCGAACGTCTCGGAGGACTGATGGGTGTCTCGATGGGAGCGCACAATCCTGCGCGTCTGGTCGAATTCGCCTACGAACCCGCCGATCCGAAAGCGTTCCTGGCTCTGGTCGGCAAGGGGATCGTGTTCGATTCCGGCGGCCTGTCGCTCAAGACCGGCACGGGCATGGAGACGATGAAGACGGACATGTCGGGAGCCGCCGCGGTGTTCGGGGCGGTCCAGGCGATCGCCTCGCTCGGCATTGCGGTGAAGGTGATCGGGATCGCACCGCTGACCGAGAACATGCCCGGCGGAGGAGCGATGCGTCCCGGCGACGTGATCCGTCCTCGCAACGGCAAGACCGTGGAGGTGCTCAACACCGACGCAGAAGGCCGCCTGGTTCTGGCCGACGGCCTCTCACTCGCCAGCGAAGCCGAACCGGACCTGATCGTCGACGTGGCCACTCTGACGGGAGCGTGCAAGGTGGCGCTCGGCGAGAAGATCGGTGGTCTGTGGGCCAACGATGACGACGCAGCCGAGCAGGTGCTCGCCGCCGCGGCGCGGGCGGGGGAGCGGTTCTGGCACATGCCACTGCCGGACGACTACCGCAAGAACATCGACTCGGATATCGCCGACATGAAGAACACCGGGATCCGCTGGGGCGGTGCGATCAACGCCGCGCTGTTCCTCTCAGAGTTCGTCGCTGAAGGCGTGCCGTGGGTGCATCTCGACATCGCCGGTCCGGGTCGCTGGCCCGAGGACGAGCACTACCAGTTCAAGGGCGGTTCCGGGTTCGGTGTGCGGACTTTGATCGCTCTCGCCGAAGACCTGGCGTCCTGAACCCTTCAAGGGAATGACACCATTAGTCGATACCTGAAGAGGAGAATGGTCCATATGCACGTCCGGCCGACGCTGGTGCTTCTGCTTGCCGCCGCGATGGTGGCTTCGCTGGCGCCCGTCGCCGGCGCCGTTCCCGCCGACGGTGAGGTCGAGTTCGCCGGTGGCGGCTATGGGCATGGCATCGGTCTCAGCCAGTACGGCGCGCAGGGCATGGCCCTCGACGGCAAGACGGCCGGCGAGATCGCCACCCACTACTTCTTCGGCACGTCGATTGGGCAGGTCGCCGATATGCTTCCGGCCGACAACTTCCTGCTCGCCTACGACCAGCCGTTGTGGGTTGGCCTGCTCCAGAGCAGGCTCACCTTCCAGTTCAGGGCGATCGGCGGCGATCTCGAACTGTGCCAGGCAAACGACGGCGAGGGAGCCTGCCCGAAGTCGGTCACCCCGCGCGACGGTGAGCTGTGGTCGTTCACGTTCAACGGCAGCCAATGCCAGTTCGAGTTCGGCGGGGTGCCCCAGGGCAACCCCGGGGATTGCTCGGCGAGCATCTCGTGGACCGAAGGAACCAGGGTGGAACTCCCGGACCTCGGACTCAGCTTTGCGCATGGCACCTTGAAGATCCGTCCCGTCGGCACGCTGCCGACGCTGAAGTTCCACGTGTCGCTGGCGGTCGACGTCGAGGACTACATCGCAGGTATCGCCGAGATGCCGCCGTCGTGGGAAGCGTCCGCGTTGCAGGCCCAGGCGATCGCGGCCCGCAGCTACGCGATCGCCAAAGCGCAGCAGCGTGAGACCGGCGATCGGGTCGGCACCCTCGCGGATGCGGGTCTGAGCAGCTACTGGAAAGACAAGTGCTGGTGCCACGTGCGGCGAACCTCCGTCGACCAGGTCTACAACGGGTGGGATCAGGAGCAACAGTCGTCCTGGGTGGCTGCGGCGACCGCAACGGCCGGGAAGGTCCTCACACACCCCGACTCCGGCTTCACTCAGAACGGGGTCATCGAAGCCTTCTACACCTCGTCGTCATCCGGTGTGACGGAAACCAACATCGGCGGGTTCGGATCGTTAGTCCAGTACCCATACCTCGTTTCCGTCGACGACTCGTGGGCGTCCGATCCTGCGCTCAACCCGCTGGCCGTCTGGTCCAAGACGGTTGCCGCATCGACCATCGTGTCGGCCCTGGCCACAACGACCCGGGAGTGGCACGCAGACTTCGACACCCTCACCGGGGCGTCGCTCATCAACGGACCACCCGAAGCTTTCGTCCGGTTCAGCGGGACGACCGGCGGTATCGCGAGCAGCGTCGACGCCCCGGGCTGGTGGCTGCGCTCGGTGTTCGGGCTGCTGTCTCCTCAGGTGACCGGTGTCACGATGGGCGGCGATGCGCCGCCACCGCCGGGTGAAGTGCAACGGCTGTGGGGCGAGGACCGATATGCCACCGCGGCGGCCCTATCGGAGGCGACGTACCCGGACGGTGCCTCGGTCGTGTACATCGCCACAGGCGAGAACTTCGCGGACGCGCTCACCGCGGCGCCGGCCGCTCACCAGGAAGGCGCACCGATCCTGCTCACCTTGACCGACCTGCTTCCTTCCGCGACGAAGCTGGAACTGACGCGTCTGAATCCGGGCCGGATCGTGATCCTGGGCGGCCCTGCCGCCGTGTCCGCCTCGGTGGAGACGGAGCTGGCGGCGTTTGCTCCCCAGGTCGTCCGCCGTGAAGGCCCGACTCGTTTCGAGACGGCGGTCGAAGTGTCGAGAGCAGTGTTCGCCGCCGGGGTTCCGGTGGTCTACGTCGTACCCGGATTCGACTTCCCCGAAGCCCTCGCAGCCGGACCGGCGGCGGCGGCCCAAGGAGGCCCGGTCCTGCCGATGCACCCGGCCGTGATCCCGACGGCGGTGAAAGATGAGCTCGCGCGTCTCGAACCTGCCCGCATCGTCATCGTCGGTGACGAGGGGGCGGTCAGTGGGGAGATCGAAGCGGAGCTCGCCGCCTACACGACCGGTGCGGTGGAGCGGATCGCCGGGGCAGACCTCTATGAGACCGCGGCGCTCGTATCGGCACAGGTGTTCGGCTCGGGGGTGGCGACGGCATACGTGGCGCGCGGTGACCTGTTCCCCGACGGGCTTGCCGCTGCACCCGCGGCTGCAGCGATGGGTGCACCGGTCTTGCTCGTCGCCTCCGACGCCATCCCGGATTCGGTAGACGCCGAACTCGTCCGGCTGCTTCCCCACGACATCGTCGTCGCAGGCGGCGAAGGTGCCGTCTCGGCGGAGGTCGAGCAGGCGCTTCAGGCGTTCCTGCAATGATGATCCAGGGTGTTGTGGCCCGACACCGGTGTATGTACGACATGGGAAGATCCGTGATATGAAACCAAGCAGGACGCCTCCTGTCATTGTCATCGGGGCACACCGTTCCGGTACGAGCCTTGCGACCGGTCTGTTGGAGCGACTTGGCCTTTTCTCGGGCTGGTGGAAAGAGGCCAATTCCGAATCGCGAATGTTCCTGCGGTGGAACATGATGTTGCTCCGCAAGAGTGGAGGCAGGTGGGACCATCCGGCTGCGGTTCGTCACCTGCTGGCAACCGAGAGCCTCAAGGCGTCCTACGCCCACGGTATTGGGTCGCTGCTGGATTCGCCGTTGCTCGTCGCGTACCTCGGTCCCCTTCGATACGCCCGGTATCGTTCGCTGTCACGATTGGACTTTCCATGGGGCTGGAAGGATCCTCGAAACACATTCACGCTGCCGCTGTGGCTGAACCTGTTCCCCCGGGCGAAAGTCCTTCACGTGCGGCGACACGGTGTCGACGTGGCTGCGAGCCTTTTCGAACGGAGCCTTGCTCACCGTGAGCGAAGCGATCGGCTGGAAGCTCGAGGTGCAGCACTCTTTGTTCTTGGCGCCTATGCGGGACCGTACGCACGGTCATCGCCGGCCGACCGGCTGTCGGGAGCCTTCGAGATCTGGGAGGAGTACATGGCGGAGGCAAGCGGGCAGATTGCGCAGCTGCCTCCAGAGCGAGCACTCGAGATCGACTATGAGGACATCCTGTCCAGTCCCGTCGAAACCGTGAGGGCAGCGGCCGACTTCTGCGGACTGGAGGTCGGCGAAGACGCGCTTCACGACGCCGTGCGGTCTATTGATCCGCGTCGAGGATTCGCATATCGACGAGATCCGGCGTTGGTCCGAATGGCCGAGGAGATGGGGGATCGGCTCCGCCGGTTTGGGTACGATTCGTAGTCGGATCGCCGAAGGGTTCGCGAGACTTGTTCGGGGCTCCGCTGACGGCTCTCGGAGCGATCACGTCATACATCGCGACCGCGGACATTCCCGCTACGGGCGGGGCGCATCCCGATCGAAGACGGCCCAGTTCGCCGACTCCGCCACGATGCTCCAGCGACTCGATGCATCTGCGAATCGGTCGTCGGAACGCTCTAGAACAACGAAACGTACGTTGTAGTCCTCCAAGATCGTCAGATCGTCCTGATCGAGCATCGGCGATGTGCTTGTGTAGAACTGCTCGAGTGCTTCTTCGCGTCTCACTCCGTCGTCCACGTGCTCACGAGGGAAGTGCCATCGGGTGCCCTGAGGGCCCCGGAAGGCGAGGAGGGAAACCTCCGGGACGTAGGAGGGAAGGCGCACGCCGATCGGGTGGTTCGGAGCGATCGCGAAATCTCCCGGCTGCGCGTGGCGGTTGATCTCGAGGAACATCGGCGTGAGTTCTACATCGGCACGAAACTGTGATCGAGTTCCGCTCCAGTCCGCGTAGGCGGTGGGGATCAGAGGCATCTGAACCGCCAGAGCGAGGACGACCGCGACCAATGGAGCGGCTGCGAGCTGCTTTCGATCGGCAACCCCGAGCGCGTCGGCTGCGGCCGGAGCCACGTAGGGAATAGGGAGGAGCCATGTGAATCTCCAGAGCATTCCCACTCCAAGGAGATGCCCCAGGAACGGCGTGATGAGGGGGTTGAAAGCCAGTAGCACCGTTGCCAGCGTGAGCGATGCAACAAGCGTTGTGCGAGCGTTCCGCCGGAACAGGAGGAGCATCACCGAGAGGCTGGACATGCCGAGGGTGAGGGGGTTCATGACGAGGAGGGGATGAACCGAGAGAAGCTTGGAGTGACGAATCCAAAGCCGGCTCATGTTCGACCGGAGTTGAACCGAGCTCAATTCGAGGGCATCAGGAGATCCGGGAGCCGGACCAACGGTCTGAAGTCGGAAGTAGCCGATGAGCGGGACGACGAGTGCTGCTGCGAACGACAGTCCCGCAACGATGAGAACTTTGCGTTCCTCCACTCTGAGGATGAAGCCCAGCGCGGCCCAGGATCCCAGCCCCGCCATCACGATGAGGTAGGTGATGGGGTGAACGGCAGCGAGTCCGAGTCCGGCGAGCATACCGAACAGGGCGACACGCTTGAGCGACTGGTGACGGAGTTTGAGGATTGCCGCAAAGATCAACGGGGCAAGAATGAGCATGGCCGCGAACTTGTCTTCGGTGATTCTGAACAGCAGTGCATTGCCGGGTGCCGAGTGCTGGGGGGTCGTGAGGAACCACGCGAGTTGAACGCCGACGGCCGCCGTTCCCCAGGCCGGCCGTCCTCCGAGTGTCTTGCCGAGGACGTATGTCGAGAGGAGGGCGATGATGGCAAGGAAGACCGGGAGGTGGTCCTGGAGCAGGACGGGGACTTCCAGCGAGGAGGCGCGGGCGCCAACGCCCAGCAAGCCCAGCCACAGGTTCAAGGACTGGCGGGGGAAGACCGGGACGTCGGTACCGAGTACCGGATCCGACGCCATGAGCGGCATGTTGGCTGCCGAATCTGCGATGTACGCGCCGTAGGCCCAGTCGTCGGAATCCCTTCCCGAGAGGAACACGGTTGCAGCACCGGCAACGAGGAGCACGATGAGCATGACTGTCGGAACGAGCTTCGGGGGCGATGGTTTCTTGACCGGGGCGACGTACGTTTGGGCAATGTATGCGCACAAGCCCAACCCGATGGCTGCCGTTCCCCACACGGCCGGGGACCAATGCATCGTGGTGGCAATGGCGAAGAGCGGAAACTGGATGCCGAAGGCCATGGGCAGGCCAAGCATCGTGGAGACGACGATTCCTCCTTCGAATCCGAAGAACCGGCCGAGAGACATGGCGGGCAGGACGATGAGGGCTGCGAAGACCAGGATCCAACCGTAGGGCTGTGAGCGCGGTACGCCGACGAGACATGTCACTGCCCCTGCTGCGACAGCCATCCCAAGGAGGATCGGCAGCGTCTTTCTGCCACCGGTCGGCAGTGATGTTCGGGTTGCGTGCATAGGCGGGTTCGCGTTCTCGCTGTCAGAGGTGTGTGTCGACACTACTCGTGGACCTGAGAGAGGCCCAGGCAATGCCGACAACGAGGCGTGCGGTGACTGTGACCGCAAAGACTGCAACGGAAAGAGAGAGGGCTGACGCAGACGGGTAGCCGATCAGGGCGAAGAGGCCAATCATTGACAGATCGCGAATGCCAAGCCCGCTGATGGATATCGGAAGAAAAACCACGGCTCCGACGAACGTCATGATCGCAGACATCTCCAGCAAAGAGATAGGAATATCGAGTCCCAGTGCGAGAAGCCACACGAACGTGAACTGGGCGAAGCGGGCCCCAAGACTCAGAGCGGCGACGGCAGTGTGGTGCCGCGGCCCCATGCGGTCACCGAGAGAGCCGAGGCCGGCGAGCTTCGGTCGTCTTGGGAACAGACGTGCCAGCAGCCGACCAAGAGTCCTCATCCCAGCGGGCGAGAGAGCCAGAATCGCCAAGCCGAGAACCGCAAGAACGAGGAGTGTGATCGTCGCAGGGGTCAGCCTTGTCGTGTCCGATGGAAGCACGATGGCCGCGACCGGCGCGAGGGCCACCAGAACGAGAACGTCGTAGGCCTTGTCGAAGACGACTGCGAAACCAGTCGTCTTGGCATCTGCGCCGGCAAGTCGCATGTCGTAGAGACGACCAAGAGATCCGAGGCCTTCTCCGAGAAGCGCACTGCCTGCAAACCCAAGGGCAAAGGATCTCACCACGACTGCCGTCGGTGTGTCGATCCCGAGGAGCCTCACGACGATCAGCCACCGCCATGCCCGCACAGCCAACATGACCGAGAAGGCGATCAGTGCAAGTCCGAAGAACATCGGGTCGATGCTTGCGATACGTTTCAGCGCCTCGCCGAGATCGAATCGCAGAGCGATCCATATCACGAGGATGGTCGGGACGAGGAGACGCCCGAGTTTGCGTTTCACGAGGAGGTCCGCGGAAACAGGGCCCACACGTAGCCGACAGCGGTGGCGACCGTCAGGCCGAGGGCCCTGGGAAGCGTCCAGCGACCATCAACGGATGCTTTCCGGAATCCTGCAAGCAACAGCATCGGTAGCCTCCGAACGGTATTGCTCCACCCGTGGGCATATGCAAAAGCGAGAAGTCTCTCCCTCGAGATCTGGACGGCCCGCCGGAAATCGTCTGCGACGTTCTCCGTCGACGGCCGTGAATCATGCGTCACCGAGACCGAGCTCACGGCGCGGATTTCCATGCCAAGCTCGTGTATCCGAAGAGAGAGGTTGATGTCTTCGGCGTAGTGCCGCATGCGAACGTCGAATGGGACACCTCCGAGTTGCTGCAACATGTCCTGATGCAGCGCAAAGGCGCCCCCAGAAAGCGCCGAAGTCGGCTCGAATGGATCGGACGGCCGTCTCCATAGCATCGCTCCGGACCAGTCGAGCCATGGGATCAGGGGGACGCCGCTCCAGGGGAAGATCTGGGCGAACGTGACGGCCGTCTTGGGTCCCGCAGAGCGGGCGGCCTCTTCGACGACACCGGCTGCCGGAACGGTGTCCTGGTTGAGGTAGAGAACGACCTCACCGCGGGCCTTACGAGTCAGCAGGTTGTTCCCACCGACGAAGAGGAGGTTGCGGTCCGAGAGCACGAGCTGGGTATCACTCCAGTTGGACTCGATCCAGTCGGCGGTACCGTCGGTCGAGTTGTTATCGAGGATCAGGACTTCGTCTTTCTCGCTCAACTGAGCGTCGAGTGCCTCCTTGAGCTTTGGCAGATATGAAAGCCCGTTGAAAGCGACGATCACTACCGAGACTCTTGGGTTCATACGTAGCCGAGGCCGCGCAATCGTTCTTCGATTGCAGCCTCCTCTTCCTCTGTGAACGTCGGCTCATCTCCGTTGACCGGTGCGGAGTCCCTTGCTGCCCGCACCACGTCGCGATCCTCGATCAGGATCTCCTGCAGGACTCGGCCCTGGGTCGATGCCGGGATATCTTCCCCCATGGCGTGGATGATGGTGGGGGCGAGATCTTCGAGGTGCTGGTCGACTGCTCTCGCCTCGGCGGTGGGCTCGGTCGTTCCGGGCCCCCACCATATTCCTATGCCGGGCATCCGGTGTGTCCCGGAGATGCCTTGTTTGAGATCTTCGAACACTCGGTTGGAGCCGAACTCGAATTCTCCGAAGCCGAAGAATTCGAGCCCTTTCGGCAGGAACAGGATGTCCGGTCCGTCATCGACGTGCTCACCCGACCAGATCTCATCCGAGAAGACGACCTGCTCGACGACCGGCTCGCCGTCGCGCATCCATGCCTCCAGGCGTTGTCTGATGTCTCTGCGGACGGAGTCGTAGTCATCGGGGCTGACGGTTCCTTGCGGCTCCCGCCCCTCGACGTTGAGGAACACTTGCCCCACGTTGCCGATCGAATACGCGGAAGTTTTGGTCCAGTCGACGTCTCTGAAGGAGAGAAAGAACGTCGTGAGAAGTGATCGCCCGTGCCCGCGAACCACCTCGCGCTTCAGCTTTCCGAGGCCGAGGCGTATGAGGACGCCGTACAGCGCCATCGGGGTGAATCCCAGACGATAAAGGCGATAGCGGATCCTGCTCGTGAGATTCGATTTGAGCCGGAGCAGGCCTTCTCCCAGAAGCCAGTTGTTGACGTGGATGAGGCCCTTGAGGGGACCTCCACCGTGATCGCTCATGACGAGCAACATGCGATCCTCGCGTTCTGCGGTGTCCATGAACTCGCCCAGGTAGCCATCTATGCGTTGGTAGTAGTCGCAGATGGCGCCGCGGTGACGCTCGGGCGCCGACGGATCGTGTGCCGGGTGGGTCTCGTCCATGAGGTGCCAGAGGGCGTGCTGTGCGGTATCGGTACCGTTGAACGCAACCATCTCGAAGTCATACTCTCGTTCCTCGCGCAACAGCCGCCAGGTCTGCATGCGACCCTCTGCCGCAAGATGCAGTCGCGTGATGAAGCCCTCGGTGCCTTGGCTGCTGTACGCCTCGCCGGGATCCGGATACAGGACGTACGAAGGGACGCGCTGTGCGATCTCTGCAAAACGATCCGCCGGAGACACCGCAGAGGCATCCCATTTCGGCGCGGGCATTCCTGCGATCATCACACCGTCGATGGGTTTCGGCGGGTAGGTCATCGGCACGTTGATGACGAGAGCGGATCGCCCTCTTGTCGCGAGGTGTTCCCAGATGGTCGGGACGGCGATATCTCTTGCCGAGAAAGGCGTGGTCTCATAGGAGCCGCTTCGGCGATAGGTCCAATCGAAGATTCCGTGTGACCCGGGTGTCACTCCCGTTGCGAACGTAACCCACGCCGGCGGGGTCATGGGAGGAATCGTGGATGGGAGTACTCCGCCGTGGCTTTCAGCCAGGAGCCGAGCGAAGTTTGGCAGGAGGCCTTCAGCGGCCCAAGGCTCGATGAGGTCGAGCGTTGCTCCGTCCAGTCCTACGACGAGAACCTTGTTCATTCCTTGTCTTCCCTTTGCTGATTCTGTTCGGTTTGGAGCCGGAGTATGGCGAGCTCTTGGGTCAACATTCGGGTTTGATCGCTGAGATGTGATATCTGCACTTGTTGGCGGAGACTCACAAACGCCAGGATGAAGACCGTGGCGCCGAGCAGGAGGTTCGGAGGATTCTTGACTCCCACGAAGTCGGCAACTGTCTCGATGACGCCTGGGAACGCCGATGCTGCTGCAATCACACCGCTGCCGATGAGCCAAGCGAGAGCATGCTCCTCGTGGAGCGTGCGTCGTCTGACGAGTACGAGCACGAGAGCGAAGATGAAGAGTGAAGCGCCGACGGCGAGAAGTCGAATCATGGCGAGTCTCGGAATTTGCTCTTGCCGAAGGTGAGTACCGCGAGTGCCAGCAGGACCTTCACTGCATAATAGGCCGCGCGAAAACCGGTGATCGTGGAGGTTCCGTGTGAACGGTCGCGCATGACGACGGGAACCTCGACGATCTTGAAGCCGGCTTGTGCGTAGTGCACGACACTCTCGACTTCCGGAAAATCATACGGGTGGCTGCGTGCAGAGAAGGCTGCGGCTCTCTGGTTGACGCAGCGGAATCCAGAAGTGGGGTCGAGGATCGGTTGGTGTGTCATCGCGCTCACCACTCGTGAGAAGAGAAGTATGCCGAGCCGTCGAAGTGGAGGCGGCTGATGGTTTCCCTGGAGACGTTTCACGAAGCGAGATCCGATCGTCACATCCGCCTCACCCGAGAGGATGGGTTGGACGAGCGCGTCGGCCCATGCCGGATCATGCTGTCCGTCTGCGTCCAGGCGAAGCACGACGTCGTAGTCGTGGAGTGTCGCCCAACGGTAGCCGGCCTGCACGGCTCCTCCGATGCCGAGGTTCAAAGGGAGTACGAGCACTGCTGCTCCGGCTCTTGCCGCCGCAAGAGCAGTCGTGTCTGTCGAACCATCACAGACGACGAGGACGTCGCCCTCCGGCAGGGCCTTGCGTATATCGGCAACGACCATGGCGATGGACGACTGCTCGTTGTAGGCGGGGATGATCGTGAGGAACCGTGGCACGGTTCAAGATGCTAGTCATTATGGGGTGGTCGGCCCCGTCCGCATACTGTCGTGGATTGTCTGCGGGAGGTGCCCGCACATACGGAGGAGGCCGACCATGAGTGACGTTACGCATCTGGGTCTTGATGTTCATAAGGAGACTACGGCGGTGGCGTTGCTTCGCCCTGGCGTTGTGGAGCCTGATCATCGGGTGATTCCTACCACGGTGGAGGCGTATCGCAAGCTTGTTACCCGGGTGGGAACCGAGGGTCTGGTGGCTTGTTACGAGGCGGGACCGTGCGGCTATGAGCCGTACCGGATCCTGTCTTCTCTTGGGGTGCGTTGTGAGGTTATTGCTCCATCGCTGATTCCGCGCAGGTCTGGGGACCGGGTCAAGACTGATCGTCTCGACGCCCGTAACCTGGCACGGTTACATCGCGCTGGTGAGCTCACTTCGATCCGGGTTCCTTCTCTCGAGGAGGAAGCGATCCGGGATCTGGTGCGGGTGCGTGAGGACATCAAGGAAGACCGCCGCCGAGCCATTCAGCGTATCAAGGCCTTCTTGTTGCGTCACGGCGTACGGTTCCCGTCGCGTCGAGGTTTCCATACCGGCCATGAGGCCTGGGCGAGGGGTCTACGTTTCGATCAACCCTGGGTCCAGGAGACCTTCGGTGAGCTACTGGCCGCCTATGAGACCCGTACGGTGCAGCTCCGCTCGTTGGATCAGCGTCTCGATGAGATGGCAGCCGTGACGCTGCTGGCTGCCCCGGTTGGGCGGCTGCGGGTCCTGCGAGGCGTCGCCACCCTGGCGGCCACCACCCTGTGCGTCGAGGTGTGTGACTTCCGCCGGTTTCGCCGTGCCCGCTCGTTTATGGCTTTCACCGGTTTGGTTCCCTGCGAGCATTCTTCGGGAGAACGCACCCGGAGGGGGTCGATCACCAAAGCCGGCAACGCCCATGTGCGCC
>JAACED010000001.1 GCA_011682695.1 Gammaproteobacteria bacterium | reverse complement strand
ACGCTCGCCGACGATCGGCGCATCTGGCGCAATATGACCGATGTCTTCCCTCATCCCTACACGATCGCCGACGCCGAAGACTGGATCACCAGATGCTCACAGGAAGAGGACCCGCAATTCAACTTCGCCGTCGTCGTTGACTCGACCGTCGTCGGAGGCATCGGCGCCCACCTCCTGACCGGTGAGCAGAAACACGTCGCGAACGTCGGCTACTGGCTGACTCCGGACGTCTGGGGACGCGGCATTGCGACCGACGCGCTGCACGGGTTCACGCGTTACCTGTTCGACACTCTTGACGTGCGCCGTCTGTATGCGACCGTCTTCGGATGGAACCGGGCGTCGGCACGCGTCCTGGAGAAGTGTGGATTTCGGCTCGAGGGCCGCCGGCGTGACGCCATCGTGAAGGAGGGCCGGGTGACCGACCTGCTGGAGTACGGTCTGCTCCGTAGCGATCTCTGATACTCGCCGTCGAACGTTACTTGCGAAGCACCGCGCCGTACACGAATCCGAGCGGTCCCATCCGCCACACCCGTTCCACGTTCAACGGACTTTCGGTGAACAGCTCTTCGGGCGGCGGCAGCTTGTCCAGGGACCGGTGCAGATACGTGTACTCCTCCCTGGCCCCGGCGAGCGCACCGATCGCAGGCAGGACCGCCGCCGTCCCTATACGATGAATCGTCGCCCAACGCCGTCCCCGCGGCCGCCCGAGGCCGATCACCACAAGCACTCCATCGCGACGCAGCACGCGGGCAACTTCCACCAAGGTGGCAGACACCGACGTCAGGTTGCGGAACACATAGGCGGAGAACACTCCATCGAAGGTCCCGTCACCGAAGGGCAGCGCCTCCCCAACTGCCACCGCTTTGGCCGGAGCCGTATTCAACTCCAGCATCTCCGGTACCGGATCGACCGCCACAACCCGGCGTCCTCCGAATACCGGCATCGCGGCGCCCGTACCCGCGCCAAGATCGAGAACGCGACCGTCCGGCAGATGACAGGCACCGGCGCGCCGCCATGCCTGTTCACGGCCAAGCGACAGCACACGATTGAGAACGTCGTAACGTCCGGCAATCCGCGAGAAGATCTCGTCGGTCACGACCCGATCACGTCAAAACCCACGTATGGACGGATCGCGGTAGGCACCTTGACCGTTCCGTCCGCCTGCTGGTGATTCTCGAGAATCGCCAGGATCGTTCGTCCCACTGCCACCGCCGTTCCGTTGAGTGTGTGCACCAGTTGATTCCCCGCGTCAGACCGGAAACGGATCTTCAGTCGTCGCGACTGGAAGTCTGTCGTATGTGAACACGACGTGATTTCCCGGTATCGCCCCATCGACGGGAACCAGGCCTCGATGTCATATTTCTTGGCGGCGGATGCGCCAAGGTCGCCGACTGCAATGTTGACGACACGGTATGGCAGCTCGAGTCCCTGCACGATCCGCTCCTCGAATGCGAGAAGCCGGTCGTGTTCCTCCCAAGATGCATCGGGGTGAGAGAAGGAGAACAGCTCCAGTTTGTCGAACTGATGGACCCGGAAGATCCCTCTCGTGTCCTTCCCGTACGTCCCTGCCTCGCGCCGGAAACACGTCGAGAAACCGGCGTATCGAATTGGGAGGTCCTCCTCGTGGAGGATCTCGCCGGCGTGATACGCGGCGAGCGGCACTTCGGCCGTCCCGACCAGATAGAGGTCATCTTTCTCCACGGCATATACCTGCTCCGAATCGTCGGGGAAGAACCCTGTTCCGAACAGTGCCTCCTCCCGCACCAGCACCGGTGGCAGCATCGGCGTGAACCCTTCCCCAACGGCGAGATCCATCGCCCAGCGCACCAAGCCCATCTCGAGCAGGACCGCCTGGCCCTTGAGATACCCAAAGCGGGCACCTGACGTGCGTACCCCGCGCTCGACGTCGATCAGTCCGAGCGCCTCGCCCAGAGCCTGATGATCCAGTGGATCGAAATCGAAGTCGCGGGGCTCCCTCCAGCGTTTGAGTTCCACGGCATCCTCGTCGGTGAAGCCGTCAGGCACAGAGTCGTGTGCCAGGTTCGGAACCCTCACCCACAACTCGGTGAATTGTTCGTCGGCCTCATCGGCCAAGGCGAGAAGCCGCTGGTACTCGGCGGCAAGTTCCTTCGCCTGGCTGATGGCCGCCTGCTTCGCTTCCCCCTGGAGATGAGAGATCTCCTTCCCTATCTGCTTCTGCTTCGCGCGAGCCTGCTCCGCCTGGGCACGCAACGACCGCTTGCGGCGGTCGAGGTCGACGAGTTCGTCGACACTCAGTTCCACGCCTCGCCGTGTAAGCGAGCGCCTGAGACGGTCTGGATCTTCACGAAGAATCGCCGGGTCGATCATGGATCAGATGCTAACGGCGGAAGCTGGACCGACAGACGACATTTCCCAAGCAGCCGGCGAGAGGACGGCGTGTCAACTACCGAGGAGCGAGAGCTGAAGGCGGGGTACGAAGTACGAGATACGAGATACGAGATACCAAGGTATCAGGACGGTTCGTTCACGCGAATCTGGATCTGGCGGACGTTGTTGCTCGTGTCCACGTCATTCGGAAGCACCGTGACAGCGACCAGGATCGTGTAGCGCTCCCCTGCAACCACCGGCAGAGCGGAGAAGTCCACCGTCGTCGAGCCTCTCGGCTCGAGACTGTCCAGATCAACCGTTTCCTGGTACAGGATCGAACCGTCAGAACTCTGCAACGTGATCGACACTCGGATGTCTCTTTCGTTCTCGTTTCCCCGGTTGCCGACGCTCGCCCGCACCAGCAGCGCTTCCGTGGCCGGGAGAATCAGGTCTCCGTTGTCATCGGTCCCCACCTCCTGCGGTTCGAGTTTCACCGCTGAGATCTCGAGGTCGCGTCGCAACGCCATACCTTGTGCATCCTCCACGACGGCAATGATCCCCGCCACGTGACGAAGCGTTCCGAGCCTCGCGGGAAGAAAGGCGACCTCAGGGAACTCGACGGGCAAGTCGATCCTGGTTCCCAGCTCCTCTACCGCATCCAGGAACCGCTCATAGGCCAGGTCGCCCACCTGTAGTTGCGCCAGCGCCGTCGACAGCTCCTCTACCGAGGCCTCGGCGTTCGGATAGTCCACCACTGCAAACAGGCCCTGCGTAAACGACTGCAACCCCTCCTCCCAGGAGGTCAAGGCCAGATCGAGGGCCGCCGCAGCCGCCGCGGTCGACGCCGGCTGGCTCATCTCGTGCAATCCGGCGGCCTCGCTCGCTGCATCCGCCACGTACTGGTCCATCAGAAGCTCAATGTCCTCGCGTTGGGCGACCGGCAACCTCAGCAGAATCTGCCCCTGAAACCGCTGAGCCAGGTCCCGATAGCCCGTGACTGCCGCGTTTGCCTCCACGAGATAGGCGATCGAGGCGCGCGTGTCATTGCGCAGCCGACCGGCTGCCAGGAACACAAGGACAACCATGGTCAAGATGCTCAGAACTACGGCGGTGCGTCGACGTCCACGCCGTCGCGGGGCGGTGTTAGGAAACACGTCGTGGGCGAGGGGGGACTTGAACCCCCACGAGCGTGAGCTCACAGGCACCTGAAGCCTGCGCGTCTGCCAATTCCGCCACTCGCCCGGGCACGACATCGTAGCACGGCGGCAACTGGCCCTTCCCTCCGAGACCCAGCCCCTGCTCCGTACCCACAGGGTCCTGCGGGACCTCGAATACAATGATTCGATGGGAACCGCCCGAAACCTCGAACGGCGCATCGAACGTCTCGTCGACGGCCTTGCAGGCGTGATGTTCGGAGGTCCCTTGCACCCCTCCGAGTTGGGAATCCGGCTCCTTAGGGAAGCCGATCTCGGTATCGAACAGGAACCGGCCGGTCCGACCATCCCGAGTCGCTATGTCCTCACCCTTCACACCACCCAGCAGGTGCCCGATGCGCTTCCTCGACACCTCGAACACCTTCTCGAGGAGACAGCGATGGAACGCGGCTGGCGTCTCAACGGGCCTGCCAACGTCACCATCGAGCACTCAGACCAGGTGGCCAAGACCGAGATCTCCTGCAGGTCGGAACCGGCGCCGGGACCGCGCCCCCCGTGGGGACGTCTCGTGCCACAGTCGGGCGCGCCGTATCCGCTGATCTACAACAGGGTGCTCGTCGGTCGTTCGCCGGATTGTGACGTCTCGATCTCGGCATCCGAGATCAGTCGTCTTCATGCGCTCATCTGGAGAGAAGGGGGGCGTATCTGGATCAACGATCTGGACTCTTCCAACGGGACCTCCGTGGACGGCGGCGCTGTCACGAAACCGGTCCCCATCGATGACGGCGCCGTCATATCCTTCGGCCCGGCCACATTCGACTTTCGAACACAATGACAACGAGTCGAAATACGCCCGGTACTTTCATGAGCACACACTGTGTTGCGTTCATGAACGGTATTGTTCGACGGTCACCAGGGAGGAATAGGTGCCGGCACTGCTGCTCACGCTGCTCAAACTCATCTTCCTCGCGTTCATCTATCTGTTCGTATGGCAGGTCGCAAGAGCTGTCGCCGCCCACCTGGGTGGAGCCGAAGGATGGCGGACTCGGGCGCGCGCCGGTGAAGAAGTCGTCATCGTTCGGTCAGAGTCGCAGGCGGGTGAACGGATCGCCGTTCAGGGGTCTGTTGTGCTCGGGAGAAGCCCGCAGGCGGATGTTGTCCTCGAAGACGCGTACGCGTCCGAGTTTCATCTTCGACTCATCCGTCGTCCCGAAGGTATCGTCGTGCACGACCTCGGAAGCACGAACGGAACCTACGTGAATGGAAGAAGAGTGGGAACACCACTCACCCTCACGAAAGGCGACGCCATCCAAGTCGGCAACACGGTCATGGAGGTGCGATGACCTTCACCTGGGCAAGTGGAACTCATCAGGGGCGAGTGCGCACGAACAATGAGGATTCCCTCTATCCGCGGACGAGCGGTAGCTCCGACACTCGGTCGATCTTCGCCGTTGCCGACGGCATGGGCGGCCACGTCGCCGGTGAGATCGCTTCGTCCGAAGCCATCGAGGTCGCCATTGCGACAAGCGGCAGTGTCGAAGAACGAATCGCAGCCGCAAATGACGCTATCGCCAATGCAGCCGAGGAGAATCCACAGCTCGCCGGCATGGGGACCACCCTCACGATCGCCGAACTCGATCCACACGGCACACTTTCGATCGGGCACGTGGGAGACAGCCGCGCCTATCTCCTCCGTATGGGCGTGCTCCGGCAACTCACCGTCGACCACTCCGTTGTCGCCGAATATCTGGCAGCCGGCAAGATCAGGCCAGAGGATGTCGCACGCCATCCGCAGCGCAGCATGTTGACGCGCGCCCTCGGCCTCGCCAGAACGGTGAAAGTCGATTCACTCACCGAAGCTCTCCAACCAGGCGATCGATTGCTGCTCTGTACCGACGGGCTGAGTTCGATGATCCCCGATGACGTCATCGCGGCAAAGCTGGCAGACGGAACGCCGGATGAGGCCGTGTGGAGCCTGATCGAAGCTGCCAACGCGGCAGGTGGCTACGACAACGTCACCGTCGTAATCGTCGACACACGGCCGTGAACCGGGATGCCGAGGCCGCCCTCCTCCTCGGAGCGACGGTCATCGCCGCGATGGGGGTCGGTCTGGTCAACCTGGCTCAGGGTGGCGGTATCGATGCACAAGTCGCGCTGACCTTCGTCGTCTTCGCCATCTCATTCGGCTCTCTCCACGTTGCCATTCGCCGCTGGTCGGCCGCAGCGAGTCCCTTTCTCCTCCCCCTTGCTGCCATCCTCACCGCCCTCGGATTCGTCGAGGTGTACCGAATCAGCCCGAGGTTCGCCGCTCTCCAGCGCTGGTGGCTGCTGATTGCCGCCGGTCTTGCCATCCTGCTGCTGTTCGCGGTCCGGCGCACCGGTATCGCTCCTTTGCGTCGATACCGTTACACCTCTCTCACGATCTCCATCGGTCTTCTGCTCCTGCCGATGCTCCCGACTGATTGGGGTTTTCCCGTTCGCGGCGTCGTTGCAGGCGGATCGCGCCTCTGGACAACGCTGGTTGTCGGACCTCTCACCCTCAACTTCCAACCGGGAGAGATCGCCAAGGTCGTCCTGGTCATCTTCCTCGCCTCCTACCTTTCGGAGCGACGTCCGGCATTGGCAGCGTCGACTCGCCGGATCGGAAGATTCACTATTCCGGAGCCGCGGCATCTCATCCCCTTGTTCCTCGCATGGGTCGCCAGCTTCGGAGTTCTCGTCTTCCAGCGGGATCTCGGTGCGTCGCTGCTTCTCTTCGCCGTCTTCATCTCCATGCTGTACGCGGCCACCGACCGTACGGCCTACCTCGTAACTGGTGGGTCACTCTTCCTCATGGGAGCGGCCGGGGCGGGAATCGCTTTCCCCTACGTCGCCCGCCGCATCTCGGCCTGGCTCCGTCCCTTTTCGGATCCGGCCGACGCCGGCTATCAGATACTTCAGAGCCTGTTCGCCCTCGGGTCCGGCAGTCTCTCCGGATCAGGACTCGGCGTCGGCACCCCGGATCGGATCCCTGCGGCATGGACCGACTTCATCTTCTCGGCGGTCGGCGAAGAGTTGGGTCTCGCCGGAAGCGTCGCCGTAATCTCGATCTACGCGCTACTCGTCGCCGTCGGATTCGGCGTAGCACTTCGATCGCGTGACCTCTTCCGCAAGCTTCTCGCCTTCGGCCTGTCGTTCGTCCTCGGATTACAGGCATTCCTGATCATTGCCGGTGTCACCAGGCTGCTTCCCCTCACCGGCATCACCTTGCCGTTCATGTCCTATGGAGGCTCGTCCCTTGTGGCGAATTTCTTGATCCTGGCTCTTCTCGCTCGCGTCTCCCATGAGGAGCAGATATGAACGGGCCGATCCGTCGCATCGCAGCGGTCCTGTTCGTCGCGTTCGCTCTCCTGATCTTGAACGTGACCTACATCCAGGCGATCGACACCTCCCGATATCGGGACAATCCTTTGAATCCGAGGGTCGCCGCCGGGATCACCGGAAAGGAACGCGGCTTGATCGTCACCGCAGACGGCACGGTTCTCGCCCGTTCGATCGCCGACCCGGACGATCCCTCCCGATTCACCCGAACGTATCCGGAGGGGCCCGCATTCGCGCAGGTAGTCGGATACTCATCGCTTCTGTTCGGAGATGAGGGTCTCGAACGTGTGTACGCGCAAGATCTCAGATCGAGACGAGACCTCACGCTTTCCGACGTGATCGCCGCTCTGATGGGACGGGATCTGCGCCCCAAGAGTCTGCAACTCACACTCGACGACGGTCTCCAAAAGGCAGCGTTCGCTGCGCTTGGTGAGCGCAGAGGCGCCGTGGTCGCAATCGACCCTGCAACCGGCGCCGTCCTCGCCATCGTGTCGACGCCTTCGTTCGATCCTGAAGTGATGCTCGCGCCGGACGCGGCGGTGTTGCGCAGTCTCCTTCTCGACGACCCCGACGAACCCTTGGCCAACCGTGCCATCGGGAGGACCTATCCTCCCGGATCGACGTTCAAGGTCATCGTCGCCGCCTCGGCGGTCGAGAACGGTGTCGCCGGTCCCGACACCGACTTCCTCGACCCGACCGAATTCCCGCTTCCCGGTTCCACGAGCGCGATCCGCAACTACGAGCGTGGACCGTGCGTAGACGGAACGCATGTCACCCTCGACATCGCCTTTCGACGATCGTGCAACACGATCTTCGCGATGCTCGGCCTCGATGTCGGAGCAGCAGCACTCGCCGAGACCGCCACCTCCTTCGGCTTTGGCACACCACCCGCGTTCGAACTACCCGTGCAGGCCTCCTTCTTCCCTGATCCGGCCGACCTCGACGGCCCTGCTCTCGCCCAGAGCGCCATCGGACAGCGTGATGTCCGGGCGACACCGCTGGAGATGGCGTTGGTCTCGGCTGCGATCGCCAACAACGGCCTCCTGATGCAGCCCTATCTCGTCAGCCGTGTCGTCGACGCGTCCGGAACAACCGTCGTCGAGCGAGCCCCGGAACTCCTGTCCCGTACCGTTTCGTCCGCGACCGCCACAATCGTTGCCCAACTGATGGAGGGAGTCGTTGCCTCCGGCACCGGTACCAGGGCGACCGTTCCCAACGTCCGTGTCGCCGGCAAGACGGGCACCGCCGAGACTTCAACCGGATCGCCGGACGTCTGGTTCATCGCCTTTGCTCCCGTCGAGAGACCGACCATCGCACTTGCCGTGTTCGTCCAGGGAGCCGGAGAGAACGCCACCGGCGGTTCGGTTGCCGCACCGATCGCTCAGAAGATCCTGGACTTCTGGCTCCAGGGTCGCACGTAACGGACCGGGCCCTACAATCTACGAACGATGGAACACACTGTCCTCGCCGACCGCTATGAGCTCCTCTCGCATCTGGCGAGAGGTGGCATGGCGGACGTGTTCGAAGCCCGAGACACCCTCCTCGGCCGCAGGGTGGCGGTCAAGATGCTCCACTCCCAATACGCGACCGACGAGGCCTTCGTTCGGCGTTTTCGCAGGGAGGCACAAGCGGCCGCCAACCTGAGCCATCCCAACATCGTCGGCATCTTCGACTGGGGCCAGGAGGGTGGAACGTATTTCATCGTCATGGAACTGGTCGATGGGCGGTCCGTCCGTGACGTCCTCAAGGCGGAGGGACCGCTCCTTCCCCGTCGTGCCGTCGAGATCGCCTCGGAGGTCGCTGCCGCACTCTCGGTCGCGCACCGTGCCGGCGTCGTTCATCGCGACATCAAGCCGGGCAACATCATGCTCACCAGGGATGGAACGGTGAAAGTGACCGATTTCGGGATCGCCCGCGCCTGGGATGACTCGTCGGAGCTGACGAAAACCGGAGCGGTGATCGGGACCGCCACGTATTTCTCTCCAGAGCAGGCGCAGGGGGTTCCTGCCGACGAGCGATCCGATCTCTACTCGCTCGGTGTCGTGTTGTACGAGATGCTTTCGGGACACCCCCCGTTCTCAGGCGATTCGCCCGTCGCGGTCGCCTATCAGCATGTTTCAACCGCCGTGTCCGCACCTTCGGCTCTCAATCCCGACGTGTCGCCGGACCTGGACCGCATCGTCCTCCACTCCCTCGACAAGAACCCGGATACCCGCTACCAGTCGGCAGAGGAGATCCGACAAGATCTCCTTCTGTTCCTCAGCGGGGAGACACCCGGTGCAGTCTCTCCGAACGCTTCCACCCAGATGATGCCTCCGGTCGGTCTCCCTCCCGCCACTTCTTCCCCCGACGGCGTCTACCGACAGGTCCAGCCGGATATGGGTCCGCGAAGCCAGTTGCCGTTCGTCATCACCGCATTCGCCTTGCTGGTTGCTCTCGGCGTGGGAATCTTCCTCCTTCTCCAACAGCTCCCCTCCGCGCCACCAGCACCGGTCACCGCGTCAGTGCCCGACGTTGCAGGCCAATCGCTGGCCGATGCCATGATCGAGGTCCAGCAGGCAGGGTTCACGGCCATTCCGGAGAACACCGAGAGCGTCTCCGTTCCCAAGGACACGGTCATCGGGACCGACCCTCCGGCATTCACCGAGGCCGACCCCGGCTCTCTGGTGAAGGTGCTCGTTTCGATCGGTCCGAAAGCCTCCCCTGTTCCCCCCCTCGTCGGCGAGACCGAGACGACCGCAATCGACCTCATCACCCAGAACGATTTCGTCGTGAACACCGTCAGGAGGCCCGATCCCACCGCACCCAAGGGTCAGGTGATCGACCAGGATCCGGCTCCCGGTCAGAAACTGCCTCCGAACGCAGTGGTGACGATCACCGTCTCCGACGGACCGGCGATCATCACGATCCCTGCCCAGCTGCCCGGACGTTCCGAGGGCGACGTCGGATTCATCCTGGGCGACGAGGGGCTCACCCCCGAGTTCCAGTACGAGTTCTCCGACGAACAGCCGGCCGGCCTCGTGATCCGTACCGAGCCCGGTGCTGGTGAACAGCTTCCCGCCGGTGCGACGATCATCGTGGTCGTCTCCCAGGGTCCCGAACCGGTTGTCGTACCCGACCTCACCGGCATGACCGAAGAACAGGCACGCTCCGCTCTCGAAGCGGCTGGACTCCAGCTCAGCGTCAGTGCCACCACGGTGGAGACGGGTCCCGAGCAGGACGGCAAGGTGGTTGCCCAATCGATCGCCGCCGGCGACGAGGTCGACCCCGACACGATTGTGCAGGTGACCCTCGGGGAGGCGCCTCCGACCACGACCACCTCATCTACGACGACGACCTCATCCACGACGACTACGGCCGGTACTTCAGGCTGAATTCGAGCGAGTTGGAGACATCGATTCGCAACACCGCCCTGCTCGAGTGGTACCGCCGAAAGGGACGCAGTCTGCCCTGGAGACAGACCGATGATCCGTGGCAGATCCTCGTCAGCGAGGTGATGCTCCAGCAGACCCAGGCCTCTCGAGTGGCCGAAGCGTACCTTCGGTTCCTGGACCGTTTCCCCAACCCCGCATCGGCCGCGCGAGCCCGTGCAGCGGAAATCCTCGCCATGTGGTCGGGCCTCGGCTACAACACTCGCGCCCTTCGGCTGCGCGAGGCGGCGCGCAGCATCGAGTCCGATGGATGGCCGACCACCGCCAAGACGCTGCAATCGCTGCCCGGTGTCGGTCCTTATACGGCCGCCGCCGTTGCCTGTTTCGCATTCGGGGAGCAGGTACCCACAGTCGATACGAACCTGCGCCGTGTACTCAGCAGGTGGGTCGGACGGCCACTCGACGGCGCAGAACTTGCCGACGTCGCCGCCGGCGTTCTCGCCGCCGGGGCGGCAGTCGACTGGAACCAGGCAGTCATGGATCTGGGCGCCGCGCTTTGTCGCCCGCGTCGCCCCGCCTGTGGCTCCTGTCCAGTGGCTTCGTGGTGCACCGGACCCGATGTCTACGCCTCCCCAAGGCCACAGGGTCGATTCGATGGATCGATTCGACAGGCCCGGGGAGCAATCTTGCGATCCCTCATCCACGGCGATCGTATCCACCGATCGGACCTGATCAAGAGCCTTCCCGCCGCCCTCCTCGAGGAGGCAATCACCGATCTGATCCACGATGGCATCGTCGCCGAGGAAGGCGGCTACGTCTCGCTCGTCGACTGACGACTATTCTTGCTGTCATGCCCAAGTCCAAGAACCGCAAGAAGAAGCGTCAGTCTCAGTCTCACGGTCCTGCACGCCCTGCACCGAAACGCAAGCCTCCGTCGCCTCAGTGGTACGTCATCACCATGTTCGCGCTGATGGGTCTCGGGGTGCTGCTGGTGGTGCTCAACTACATCTTCGTGTTCTTCGGTGGGTGGGGCCTCTGGGTCGGCCTGGCGGCTCTCGCCGGCGGGTTCTTCATGACCACCAACTACCGCTGAATTACATAGGTGTAGTTATCCCCGGATTCGTCCACATGCTGTGGATGACGGACGGTCTCTACTCGATCCGCTCCACGATCGTTGCATTGGCCATCCCGCCGCCCTCACACATCGCCTGGAGCCCGTAGCGGGACCCCGAGCGCCGGAGCTCGTGCACCAGTGTCGTCATGAGTTTGGCCCCCGAACATCCAAGAGGATGCCCCAGTGCAATCGCTCCCCCATTGACGTTGGTCCGCTTCCACAGGGCGTCGGGATCTTCATCCATCTCGATGAGCCATGCCCCGATCACCGAAGCGAACGCTTCGTTGATCTCGAAGCGATCGATCTGATCGAGGGTGAGGCCTGCACGATCCAGAACTTTCTTTGTGGCCGGAATGGGTCCTTTGAGCATCGTCACCGGGTCCACACCCACGACGGCGAAATCGACGAAGCGTGCCAGCGGCTGCATGCCGAGTTCGTGCGCCTTGTCTTCACTCATGATCAGGACGGCGGCCGCCCCGTCCGAGATCTGGGACGAGTTCCCCGCCGTGACCTTTCCATCCGGCTTGAAAGCCGGCCGAAGTGCCGCCAGCCTCTCCGCGGACGTGTCGCGACGAATCCCCTCATCGACGGTCACCGGGACTCCGTCGGGCCCGGGCGTTGGAACGATCTCCGATTTGAAACGGCCTTCGTCCGTGGCCTGGGCAGCCCGACGTTGGGATGCGAGGGAGATCTCATCGAGCCGTTCACGGCTCAGGTCCCACTCGTCGGCGATCATCTCGGCCGACAGACCCTGCGGAACCAGCTCATACCGTTCTGTGACCTTCGTGCCGAACGGGTATCCGGGACCTTGCGAAGCGGTGACGCCCATGGGGATTCTCGTCATCGATTCCACCCCGGCGGCGATCACCACGTCATAGACGCCCGCCATGATGCCTTGGGCCCCAAAGTGTGCTGCCTGTTGGCTGGAGCCGCACTGCCGGTCGATGGTCACGCCCGGCACGCTTTCCGGGAATCCTGCGGCAAGGAGAGCGTTCCGGCCGATGTTGAACGCCTGCTCACCGGTCTGGGATACGCACCCCATGATCACATCGTCGACGATCGCAGGGTCGAGCCCGGTACGTTTGACCAACGCGTAGAGAACGTGCCCTGCGAGGTCGGCTGGATGCCACTCCCTCAGGTACCCATCTCTCCTGCCCGCAGGGGTTCGAACGGCATCAACGATCACGGCGCGGCGCATACGATCCTCCAGTCATGGCTCGTGGCGACCGTTCCGTCGTCCCGCCACGAGAATGTGCGTGGAGATGAGCGGACTCGAACCGCCGACCCCCTGCGTGCAAGGCAGGTGCTCTTCCAGCTGAGCTACATCCCCAGAGCCGGCCACATTGTACGTTGATCCCGTCCTTGGTGAGTCCGTCAAAGACGGTTCACCCCTCGTCGGGCCAGCACGAGAGCGTCGATGGCGATCTGACCATCGACATCACGTACCACCTGCTCGGCCTCGAGCACGTCCAGACCCTCGATGGCACCCACCACATCCTGCGGAGCAAACAATGCAGCCGGGTTTTGCGGACCGCCATGCCCTCCCTCCAGGTTGGAGACATCGTGCCCGACGATCAGCAGGGTTCCACCCTCTGCGACCGCATCTGCAGCCCGGCGCCAGATCTGCGGCCGCCACGGCTCCGGGATGTGAATGTAGAACTCGATGACGAGATCAAAACTCCGTTCCGTCGGGACATAGGTCTGTAGATCGGCGATGATCCACTCCACTTCCACCCCACGATGATGGGCGGCCTCTCTCCCTTTGGCGATCGCCACGTCGGAGAAATCGACGGCAGTCACCTGCCATCCTCGTTCGGCAAGCCACAACGCGTTGCGTCCTTCACCAGCGCCGATGTCCAGCGCACGGCCGGGAGCGAGACGCTCTGTTCTCGTAACGAGGAGCTCATTTGGTTCGGCGCTCCAGATCAGCTCTCGCTCGGCGTATCGGGCATTCCAGATTTCACGGCTCATGACAGACGGGACACTAACGAATCGCCCTTCCAACCTCGGTCGCTTCGTGAAGTCGGTCTGGAACGTCGTGATTGGTGGCGTTTCGGCGCACTACTACAATCCCCCCGCACGGGCCCATAGCTCAGCCTGGTTAGAGCGCATCCCTGATAAGGATGAGGCCGGTGGTTCAAGTCCACCTGGGCCCACCGGCGGTCGTCTTCCCCGTCCACGCATACCCACGGTGGCGCCACGATTCAACGAGCAGGAAACCGTTCGTCAGTTTTCCGCAGTTCCGAGAGTGTCCATGTCCACTACTTCGGTGTTCTCGTCGAGTTCTCCGAGCCGAATCGCCTGACGAAAGTACTCTCCCTTGCCGACCTGGGCGAGCTTCCTGATCAGCGAGCACGCCTTCTCCCGTTCCATCGGATCATCGGCGTCCACGTCTTCTATGGCCTTACGACCCGCACCCATGGCCAGCAACGTTGCCGCCGCGATGTCTCTGGCAAACCGATCCCTGTCATCGAGCGCGTCACGCAGTACTTCTGTGCCCCCTCGCACAGACGAGAGGGACGCTGCTGCGTTCCTCCTCACCCACCACGACGAGTCCGTGAGCGCATGCCGCAACGCGGGCACCGCCATCTGATCGCCACATTCTCCCAATGACTTGGCCGCCTGCGCTCTCACTTCCCAGACAGGATCTCGAAGCACCTGGACGAGATCCTCGATCCCGACAGGGGTGCACGTTGATCCCAATGCGGCCGCTGCCCGGATGCGAACCTCCTTGTCGGGGAACTCCAACGAATCCAACAGCGCCCTTTCCGATCGGTGGTCGCCGATACTGCCGAGTGCCCGAATCACGAGTCCGACATACCGCCCTGATTGCTGCACGTACTGGTTCATCACCGGGACGGCATCCGCCCCGAATACTGCAAGGGCATCGGCCATCCGATGTGCCGCCCAGTCGTCTTCGCGGTCCAACTGAACGAGAATGGACTTGACGGCCATCGCGTTGCCGATCCGAGCGAGGGCGGCCACCGCCTGAATTCGTACTTCGGGAACAGGATCCGACAAAGCCATGAGGAGCGCCTCGACCGTATCGGGATCGGCGAACTCGGTCAGCGCCTCGGCGGCCCGAACCCGGACGGCACGGTCCCTGTGATGCAATTCCCCGACGAACCGCTCCATGAGCCCCATCGAGTGGGCCATCTGGAGCAAGAACCTCCGCTCCTCTCCTTCGAGGAACCGCAGGTATTCGAGCAACACTTCTCTCAGAACCGGATCTGCGGACCGTCGCCGAAGCAATCGTGGAATCGCTCCTTGGGCCAGGACCAGGTTGCCCAACGCCTCGACATACTCCGCCCTTCGTTCGGATGCACGCAAGCGCTGCCGGGTTCCTCTGAATTTCAACGAGAAGAACCACACTGCCGAGACGAAGAGGCCTATGCCGATCGCCACCGCTATGTCATCAAGCCACATTCCCATGCGTTTCCCTTCCCACGGGGTCTTCGGATGACTCGTCGGTCTCCTTGAGACCTATACGACGCAGTTGACGACCCGATCTACACTTCACCCATGCGCAAGTTCCTGCTCCTCGCCCTTTTCGCCATTGGGATAGCCGTTCTCAGACGACGCTCTCCCGGTCCTACGGCGGGGACCTGGGAACCCTTCACACGTCCGTGAAGATCGCCATCCACCAGAGCGGACCGATTGGCGGTCGTGCAGCGAGTGTGCTGCTCGCCGAACGACAACTGGACCTCCTCGGGGTTCTCGATCAGGAGCCGAGTGAAGATCCAAGGGTCGTCCGCGTCGAGGAACTCTCCGCGTGGGATGTGCTCGTCTCGGATTCCAGTACCCCGGCAACGATCCTCGATCGAGCCGTTGCGGCGAACATCCCTCTCGTTCTGAGCGCCGAACTCGATGAAACCGCGTCCATTCCCCTCTTCGCCGGGGCCAGTCTGATCGCCATCGCCCGATGCCTCGAACACGAAACCGACATCGATGCCCCCATCGTCGCAATCACGCAACAGGGAACTCCACTCCGAAAAGGCACGCACATCGTCTTCCCTCCTCCGGTTGGCCCCTTGAAGGCGACACAACGCCACGACGGGTTGTTCATCGCTCCAACCGCCGGCGACTGGGCAGGGCTGGTCATCAGCGGGGCCCGGAGATCCATCGGTGTCGCCGACAACACTGCGTTTCTCGCCGGAATCGCATTGGCGGCTGCTGCAACGGTGATGGCGACGTCCGAGTTGCCTGTCGGAGCGGTCCGTTGGGAAGACGTTGCCGGCCTCTATCTCGACACCGCCGAGAATGCCGGCCTCGAGATTGCCAGTTCCCCGGCCATCGAAGTTCGTGGTCGCGGTGCTAAGTTCCGGCAGCCTTGATTGGATCCTCGACGGCTTCGATCTCCTCTGTCGGGAGATCTCGCTCACTGGTAGCCGGAGGGGTCGACCACCGCTGCGGTGGGCGAACGGGTGCAGGCACAGCAGGGACGTTCAAGGTCTCTTCGAGCACGACGACCTCGATTCCGCCCACGACATCAGAGATCAGGTTGTACATCACCGAGCCGAGTGTCGTCAGTCCGGTCATCAGGGCAGTCCACACCACGGAAAGGAACACCACGACGCGCAGGTACTGCTCTCCATCCGAGAAGAGGGATGCCTCCTGATCGAGAAGGGTGATCTTCTTCAGGAAGTCCTCGATCGCCTGTGGGATTCCGGCATTCGTGATGATCGCCCAGAGAATCACCACGGCGAGGATGAAGACGAGGCCCAACACGGCGTAGAAGACCAGTGACACCTTCATCACGGTCCACGGATCGAACTTGCGAACAACCCGGCGAACCCTTCGCACGGCCATAGATCTCAACTCCTCGTTCAGTGCGAGTGTACCGTCGACTCGTACAACCGCCACGCATACGTCCCGAGACCTGACCGCTCAATCCTCCACGGGCACGGGCGCGATCGCCGTGACTTCGACGCCTGGAACGACGTTCATGACCTTTACGCCCCTGGCCTCTCTCTTCTGGCGGCTGATGGTCTTCGTGTTGATTCGGATCACGACACCGTCCGAGGAAATCGCAAAGACCTCTGCTCCGGTAGCCACGGCTCTGCCCGCGATGAGACGACCGCGAACCCTGGTCAGCTTCATCGACTTGACTCCGATACCGCCTCGCCGCTGGATCGGGAACTCACTCATCTTCACACGTTTCCCGTAGCCTCCCGATGTGATCAGAAGGACCTCCTCACCGTCCTTGCTCGACGCTGCGGAAATGACCGCGTCTCCGTCGCGCAATCTGATGCCACGGACCCCCCTCGTAGCCCTCCCCATGGGACGCAGGTCCCTTTCCGAGAACCGGATTCCTTGACCGTTGCTGGTGAAGAGCAGTAACTCGTCCTCGCCGTCCGTCGTGCGCACGGCAACGACCTCGTCGCCCTCTTGGAGACTTATTGCCACGAGCGTCGCGTTCCTCGAGTCATAGTCGCGAAACGCCGTCTTCTTGACGAGTCCCATCTTGGTCACCATCACCAGATACCGCGACCTCTCATAGTCCCGGGTGTCGATCACGGCCTCAATGCGCTCATCCGGCTCCAGAGGTAGTACTGCCTGTGCGAGCACTCCCTTGGCCGTCCGTTCCTTCCTGGGGATCTGGTGCGCTTTCACTCGATGCACCTTGCCCCGGTTGGTGAAGAACAACAGGTACGAGTGCGCCGTCGTGTGCACGAGATGGTTGATCACGTCGTCTTCTCGCAGAGAAGCACCCTGCACACCGCGACCTCCCCGGCCTTGGGACCGGTACGTCCGAGCCAGGACCGATTTCAGGTACCCGTTCCCCGAGACGGTCACGACCAATTCCTCGTCCGCGATCAGATCCTCCAGCGACAAGTCCCCGTCATCGGGAATGATGTGGCTTCGTCGAGGGTCGGCGAACTTCTCCTTGATCTCTTCGAGGTCTTCGGTGATGATCGACCTCCGGCGCGCCGGGTCGGCCAGGATGGCCTCGAGGTCGGCGATCGTCTCCTCCAGCGTCGCATACTCGTCACGGAGTTTGGACGTTTCCAGCGCCGTCAACCTGCGCAGCTGCATGTCGAGAATGTGGTTGGCCTGGATTTCCGACAGTTTGAACTTCTCGATCAACGCCGTCCGTGCAACTGCCGTGTCATCCGAGTTCCGAATGATCGCGATCACTTCGTCGATGTTGTCCAGCGCTATCAGCAATCCCTCGACGATGTGCGCCCTGCGTTTGGCCTCATCGAGACGGAAGCGCGTCCGACGCTCGACGACCTCCATCTGGTGGTCGAGGTAGTACCCGATCATCTGTGCGATGTTCATCGTCCGCGGGACGCCGTCTACGAGCGCGACCGCGTTGACGCCAAATGTCTCCTGCAGCTGTGTCATCTTGAACAGTTGGTTGAGCACGACCTGCGGAATGGCATCCTTCTTCAGCTCGATGACCAACCTGGTCCCCACACGATCCGAGCTCGCGTTCCGGAGGTCTGCAATGCCGGTGATCTTCTTGCCGTGTACGAGCGCCGCGATCTTTTCGAGCACCCTGTCGTGTGATACCTGGTACGGAAGCTCGCTCACGATGATCGCCGTCCGACCCTTGCGGATCTCCTGCACGTCGGTGACCGCGCGCATCTTGACCGATCCCCGACCTGTTGTCAGCGCCTCATGAATCCCTCTCCTGCCCACGAGGTAGCCCCCGGTCGGGAAATCAGGACCCTTCACGATCTCCAGGTAGTCCTCGACCGGCGCGTCCGGGTTTCGGAGAGCGAACAGCGCTGCGTCGATGATCTCCCCCAGGTTGTACGGAGGAATGTTGGTCGCCATACCTACGGCGATACCAGTCGATCCGTTGACGAGCAGGTTCGGGAACCGAGCAGGCAGCACTACAGGTTCGGAGGATTCCCCCGAGTAGTTCTCCGTGAAGTCGACCGTGTTTTCCCGGATTCCCTCCAGGAGCTTCATGGCGAGATGGGTCAGGCGGCTTTCCGTGTACCGCATCGCCGCCGGCGGATCGTCGACCGTTCCGAAGTTTCCCTGCTTGTCGATGAGTGGATACCGGGAGCTGAAATCCTGCCCCATCCGCACGAGTGCGTCATAGATCGCATCGTTGCCATGCGGGTGGTAGTTCCCCATCACGTCACCAACGACTTTCGAACACTTCCTGAAACTGGTCGTAGGTCCCATGTTCGATTCGAACATCGAGTAGATGATTCGCCGTTGCACCGGCTTGAGCCCGTCTCTCACGTCGGGAAGTGCACGCGAGACGATGACCGACATCGCATACTCGAGGAACGATTTCTCAACCTCGTGGTTGATGTCGACCGCAGGGATCTCTATGTCGTGGCCGTCCGCCATCGGTTCTCCTTCAAACATCCAGGAAACGCACGTCTTTGGCGTTCTGCTGAATGAACAACTTGCGCGCTTTCACGTCGTCGCCCATCAAGGTCGAAAAGACCTCCTCGGCGCGGGTCGCGTCATCCAGGTCAACCCGCAGGAGACGGCGTCGTTCAGGATCCATGGCCGTCTCCCACAACTCCGAAGCGTTCATCTCACCGAGGCCTTTGAAGCGGCTCACGTCCACTCGCTTCTTCCCCACTTGTTCCCGGTAGGCGGCAAGTTCGGCATCGTCCGCGAGGTAGGTCACATTCTTGCCCTGCTTCACCCGATACAACGGTGGCTGCGCGATGTACACGTAGCCCGCCTCGATCAACGGTTTCATGTGTCGGAAGAAGAACGTGAGCAGGAGCGTACGGATGTGGGCACCGTCGACGTCCGCATCGGTGAGCAGTACCACTTTGTGGTATCGAGCCTTCGTAAGGTCGAACTCTTCGCCAATGCCGGTTCCGATGGCCGTGATCAGTGCTTGGATCTCCGTATTCTGGAGTGCCTTGGTCAGCCGTGCCTTCTCGACGTTGATGATCTTGCCGCGAATCGGGAGGATCGCTTGCGTGCGACTGTCTCGCCCCTGCTTCGCAGGACCGGCGGCCGAATCACCCTCGACGATGAACATTTCGGACTCTTCGGCTTCCCGCGAGGAACAATCCGCCAACTTGCCTGGAAGGCTGGCCGACTCGAGCATGGATTTCCGCCGGGTCAGTTCACGGGCTTTGCGTGCCGCCATCCGGGCACGCGAGGCGTTGATAGCCTTCTCCGCGATCGCACGGGCTTCACCGGGACGGCGTTCCAGCCATTCGGGCAGCATACGGTTCAGCGTCTTCTCGACGTATCCGCGCACTTCTGTGTTCCCCAGCTTCGTCTTGGTCTGTCCCTCGAACTGCGGTTCACGGACCTTGACCGAGACGATCGCGGTCAACCCCTCACGAACGTCTTCTCCGTTCAGATTGAGGTCCTTCTCCTTGAGAATCCCTTTGCTCCGCGCGAACTCGTTGAGTGCCCTGGTCAGGGCTTTGCGGAAACCCTCTTCGTGTGTTCCACCCTCGTGAGTGTTGATGTTGTTCGCGAAGCTGAGAACCGTCTCCGTGTAGGAGTTCCTCATCCACTGCATCGCAACTTCGAGTTCCGCCTCTTCGGCAACATCCTCGAAATAGACGATGTGCGGGTGCACGGGCTCCTTGCTCGCTCCGAGGTGCTTGACGAAATCGATGAGTCCGCCTTTGTACTGGAACGCCTGCTCAACGGGTTCTTCGCCTCGCTCATCTCTCAGGATGATCGTGATTCCCCGATTGAGGAACGCCATCTCTCTGAGACGAGAAGACACCGTCTGGAAGTTGAAGGTGGTCGTCTCCGAGAACGTCTCCGGCGAAGGCCAGAAGGTGGTTGTCGTCCCTGTTCTTCGAGCCGGCTTGACTTTCTTGATCGGACTGATCGGATTGCCGAGATGGAACGACTGAGACCACAGGTAGCCGTCTCTGGTCACCTCTACGTCGAGTCTCTCCGACAACGCGTTGACAACCGACAGGCCCACACCGTGCAGACCGCCGGAGACTTGATATGCACCTGTTTCGAACTTCCCTCCGGCGTGCAGTGTGGTGAGAACCGTGGTCAACGCCGACTCTTTGGTCTTCGGATGCCGGTCGACCGGGATTCCGCGCCCATTGTCCTTGACCCGGACTCCCCCATCGCTCAACAGCGTGACCTCGATGCGAGAACAGAAGCCGGCCATAGCTTCGTCGATCGAGTTGTCCACAACTTCCCACAAGAGGTGGTGCAGACCCCGAGGTCCGGTCGAGCCGATGTACATACCCGGCCGCCGCCGTACGGGATCCAGACCCTCCAGGACGGTGATGTCCTTCGCGTCATAGTCACTCGGCGTGCGTTGATTCACTGGGCTCCTTCACAAAACAACGGCTCCACGGCGGCACCTCCCGGTCCCCGCCGGAGCCTTGATTTACACACGTGTAAGTATAGCCGCACGACCCACTCAACCCAAGACCACCGACCCGGCAAAACCCTAGGAAAACCATGATGAATCAGACAGTTGAACGGCCCTGTCCCGTGAGCCGGATACGGATCTCCGTCACCTCGCCCCGCCCCAGTTCCCTGTCGAGGGCCCGCAGAAGATCCCCGACCGCATAGCGCAGTATGGAAGCCGCCGCAGGCGATGCCTCCACCGTCAGAACCGCCCTGCGCAACAACACCGGTTTTGTGTGCTCGGCCCACTGCTCCCCTGCGATTTCCCTCCAGTTCTCGGACAGTTTCACGAATGCTCCGACCTGCCCGACGCCCCATTTTCCGAGCGCTGCGTCGATGATTCCCCGAATACTTTCAAGATCGCTCACTGCACACGCCCCGCACTCACATCCCATCTCCTGCCCTCGACAGGAACGTCTTCCACGCGCGCCGTTGTAATGAATGTCTGCGCACCTGGGAGAGCGTCCGCAAGCGCAGCTGTTCGTTGGCTATCCAGTTCAGAGAAGATGTCATCCAACAACAGGACGGGCATCTCACCGACGATGTCCGCTACCGCTGCATGCGACGCAAGCCGCAGGCCGAGCATCAGTGTCCTCTGCTCTCCTTGACTAGCCGCCGTTCGCGCCGATAGACCGTCAAGAAGAAACAGTGGTTCGTCACGATGTGGTCCAACGGAAGTCTGCCTCCGTTCGATATCGGTCTCACGCCGTGACTCGAGCGTCTCCTTCAGCCGGTCGCGCAGACACTCTATCGGGACATCATCGATACCGGCTCCCCAGGCCGAAGCGTATTGGAGCTCCACGTTCTGTCTCCCTCCGGAGAGACGGTGATAGATGTCCTCGACCCTCTCGAGGAGAAGCCTCGCCGCCGCCGCCCTGCGCGCCATCGCTCTGGCACCCGCTTGTGCCAGACGATCGTCCCACACCTGGAGTGTGAAGCGATCGACTTCACCAGCCTTGAGAAGAGCGTTGCGCTGACGCAGTGCCTGTTCGAATTCCCTTCGATCCCCATAGGCTCCGGGCCACAGTTGAACGGCCGTGGCATCAAGGAATTCTCGGCGATATGCAGGACCCCTCTTCATGATGTCCAGATCGTCCGGCAGGAACGTGGCCACCCGGAGATGTCCAAGAAGTTCCGCGTTACGAGCGGGACGCCGACCGTTCACCAACACCCTGCGTTTGCGCCCAATCGCGACTTCTATTCGAGACGTTCCGTTGGCTCTCGTCACTTCACCTCTGACAATCGCCTCCTCGGCACCGCGGCGTACCAGAACATCGTCCGGGGCCCCTCGTACCGACTGCAGGCTTGCCAAATATGCGATCGCCTCCAGCAGGTTCGTCTTCCCGGACCCGTTTGGCCCCACAATGACGTTGACGCCTTCCGCAGGTACGAACCGCAAGTTCGCGTAAGACCGAAAGTCGACGAGCTCGATCCAATCGAGCTTCATTCAGATACGCACCGGCATCAACAAGTAGAGGAAGGAGTCGTCGTCCACTCCCTTGAGTACGGCAGGTTTCAACCCGTCCATCACCTGCAATTGCACCTGATCGCTGGTGATCGCAGCCACACCTTCGCTCAGATATCGGGGGTTGAACGCAATGAGTACTTCCTCCGCTTGTCCTTCGAAGCTCCCATTGATGTGCTCGACTTCCCCACCGACGTCCTGTCGGGTGACTGTCATCTCCGCACCCCCCTCCATCATCTTGATGCGCACCGGAATGTGGTCTTCCGCCACCAACCCTGCACGATCAAGCGCCTCGAGAAGCTGCTCTTTTTCGACAATCAGTCGATTGGGGTGCGTATCGGGAAGCAGTTGCCGGTAGTTCGGAAAGTTGCCCTCGATAAGCCGTAACGTGAGGCTCCCGCGCTCTGAACCGAACACGACCTCTCTGCTTCCTACCGCTACCTGGACCTGAGCTGCACCAATGGTACGGCTGAGTTCCTTCAGCCCTTTCGCCGGAGCCAGGCCGGCGTCTCGGAGAGTAAAGCCTTCGATCTCCCGCACCGCCAGCCGATAGGAATCGGTAGCAACGAGGCGAAGTCCCTCGTCACCTGGCTCCAAGAGAACGCCTGTCAGGATGGGCCGAGCAGCATCACTCGAAGCAGCAATCCCAACCTGAGCGATGGCTTCTGCCAGCGTATCGCCGGCAACCGCAACCGCCCCTTCGAGATTTGGCTCACCAAGCTCCGGATAATCCGCTACGGGAAGTTCACGAAGGCTGAAACGCGGCCCTCTACCCGTGATCACGACCTCCCCATTGCCCGCTTCCACCGTCACGGCACCTGCAGGCATCTTTCGGATCGCTTCGCTTGCCAATCGCCCAGGAACCACAACTCGTCCCTCTTCTTGTACATCCACATCGGCGGTCGTACGGATGGTCGTTTCCAGGTCCGTTCCGGTAACCCGCAATTTGGAACCCACCGTTTCACAGAGAACTCCCTGGAGGATCGGTTGCACCGGGCGCAATCCTACGGCCCGGCTTGCCCGAGAAAAGACATCCGCGAGTTCATCTCGTTCTGCACGTATCCGCACCGTAACTATCCCTTCTGTACTTGATTATCAACGGTAGTAGTCGTAGTAGGCCTGTGGATTGGGGAAAAGGAGGAGAACCCGCAGGTAAGCGGTGATATTGGGGATCTCGGGAACTGTGGAACAGTCGAGGAGTTGCCCACAGGATGCCGTTGTGAGGTCGCGCGTGATGTGGACAAAGGTCAACTTCTCCTCAACTGCTGGGAGAGAGCTGTGACTTTGTCGAATATCTGCGGGTCACTGGTGATCAGCGTGTTGATCCTGTCGATGGCATGCATCACTGTCGTATGGTCTCTGCCACCGAACAGAGCACCGATTTTCGGGAGGGAAAGATCGGTGAGCTCCCGGCAGAGATACATGGCAACTTGGCGGGAACGGACCAAGGGCTGTTTGCGGCTGGGGCTACGGAGATCCATGACGGCAAAGCCATAGGCGGCAGCAGTGGCGGCGATGATCTCGTCGGCGGTGATAGGTCGGGGCATGCCTGCGGGTGTGAGATCCTGCAAGACGTCCTGAGCGATCTCGAGGCTGATGTGTTGATCCGTGAGAGCCGCGTACGCGGTGACGCGCGTGAGCGCTCCTTCTAGCTCTCGGATGTTCGCTCGTACGTGTTGAGCGATGAAGTGAAGGACTTCCTCCGGAACGGGAAGGGGCGCGTAGTCGGCGTTCTTACGGAGAATGGCGAGGCGGGTTTCCACGTCCGGAGGCTGGATGTCGGTCAGCAGTCCCCACTCGAAGCGGCTGCGGATGCGGTCCTCCAGGGTGGAGAGGTGCTTTGGGTGGCGATCGCAGCTGAAGACCATCTGCTTGCCGGATTCATATAGAGAATTGAACGTGTGGAAGAATTCTTCCAGAATCTGTTCTTTGCCTTCGAAGAACTGCACGTCATCCAGCAGAAGGACATTCGTGGTCCTGTAGCGGGCCTTGAACTCGTCCATACGCTTTCGGCGGATGCCGTCGATGAATTCGTTGAAAAAGCCTTCCGAAGTGACATAGCGCACGACACTGTCGGGATTGAGCTCGTGATACTGGTGTCCCACGGCTCGGAGGAGATGTGTCTTTCCGAGACCGGCTCCTGCATAAACGAAAAGAGGGTTGTAGTGCATCCCGGGGCGCTCGGCTACGGCCATCGCGGCGGCGTGCGCGAAACGATTGGACTGGCCGACGACGAAATTGTCGAAGGTGTACTTGGCTCCCAGGAAACTCTCCTGCCTGGGTGCTGGGGGTTTTTCCTCGGCGGCGGGTTCCTCTTCCTCCCAGTCGACGTTCAAGAGATCTTCGGAGGTGTCGACGGAGAACGAAACGGAGACCCCGGGACCGAACACAGCCTGTGCAGCTTCCTCGAGGACAACCGCGTGTTTCTCACGTACCCAGCGGACATGGAACTCGCTTGGGGCGACGACACGGAGTCGTTCGTCCGCAAACTGGTAGGACAGATGTGCAAACCACGTCTGCCAGGTGACAGGGCTGACTCTGGCACGCAAAGCAGATTCCAGGGTTTCCCTATCCCACGCGGACGACTGTGGTTCTGCCACGTCTCACCTCCTTATCTCAACCGATCCACAGAACTATCCACAGGATGTGGAGAACATCGACCCCGAGGGCAGTTCCGAGTTTCAACTTCTCGTCGGTTCACGTCGGCTCGAAAGCCCCCTCGGGGAAGTGAGGCGGGCTGAAAGTCTCCGGCGAACAGCGAGTATATGGACACGCACCCTCTTGCTCAAGAGTGACAAAAGTGGCGTTGCGAGCACATCTCAACGCCGGTGAGACCCGACAATTGCCTGCTCATCGTCGGAATCCGGCTTCGAGGGAATGCTCGATGAAGTGGCCAGAGAACGCCATCGAGCAAGAAACTGAATTTCGCGACCTGAGAAAAAACTTCGCGTTTTCCACAGTGAGGTTTCGACGGTCCTTTGACAACGATGATACCCCCCCGTAACCTCTCAGCGCACTTCCACACCCTTTCTGGATTCGCCATGAAACGTACGTACCAACCGAATGTTCGACGCAGAAAACGAAAGCATGGGTTCCGGGCTCGTCTCCGAACCCGAGGAGGCCGCGCCGTCCTCGAACGCCGCCGGCGCAAAGGCCGGCAGCGCCTCTCCGCGTAGCGGTCGTCAGTACCTCCCCCTTCGAGGCCGCAAGCGTTTTGCCGACGTATTCGGCACAGGTGTACGGCGACGCCAAGGAGGCGTCACCGTCATCCGCGGCCCCGGCCGCGGCAATGTGCCGGCCGTGGGAATCGTCGCGAGCAGAAGGAAGGTGGGCGGTGCCGTACAACGTAATCGGGCCAGACGACGCATACGAGCGGCGCTCGATTCCCTGCCGTTACCGAAGGGAAGCTACATTGTGATTGCTTCCAAGCAGGTTCTCGATGCACCGTTTGGGGTCTTGGTGCGGTGGTTGGAAGTTACGGTCGAGAAGGAGTCGAATACGTGAGCGAAAAGGTTCGTGGGCCCGCTGCACTTGTTGTGCGAGCATTGATCCGGGCGTATCAACGTCTCCTCTCGCCTGCACTCGGGAAGAGTTGTCGCTACACCCCGACGTGCTCACAGTACGCCTTGGAAGCGGTGGGGCGGTTCGGAGTAATCAAGGGAGGATGGATGGCGTCCAAACGCATCGCTCGCTGTCACCCTCTTAGCGAGGTGGGCTACGACCCGGTGCCGACGCGAGGTGATGGCTGATGTTGGATTCACTTGCCCGCATGATCGGGCTCCCGATGAGCCTGTTCTACGACATCATCCCGAACTACGGGATTTCCATCATTTTCCTGACGTTGTTGATCAACATCATCCTGTTCCCGTTGACACTGAAACAGACTCGGTCGACGCGGGCGATGCAGGAGATTCAGCCAGAAGTCAAGAAACTCCAGAAGAAACACAAGGAAGAGCCCGAGACGCTGAACAAGGAGATGATGGCCCTCTACAAAGAGAAGGGCGTCAGTCCTGCCGGCTGCGTGCTCCCGATGCTTGTCCAGATGCCGATCTGGTTTGGGCTGTTTCGACTTCTGCGGAGCCCTGAACAATTCATGCCGGAAGGATCCAATATTATCCATGCCCTCCAAGCAGGACTCCCTTCGTTCTTGGGCATGGATCTCGGTGTGACCCCGAAAGATGCACTGGCGTTGGGATGGGTGGGAGCCATCCCCTATCTGCTGGTAGTACTTCTCGTCGTCGGTTCAGGTTGGATTCAGTCCAAACAAGCTATGCCGGCGTCATCCGACGGAGCGGGGCAGCAGGCGCAGCTGATGACAAAGATGATGCCACTGCTCTTCGGTGTCTTCTCCTTCAGTTTTCCGGCGGGCCTGAATCTGTATTTCGTGACCTCCAACTTGTTTCGTATTGGCCAACAGTCGCTGATCTTCAAACTCGACGGGCGACCTGACTCACCGAAGGTTGAGGAAGAGGATGTCGACAAGGATGTCGAGGAGAAGCCTGAGGGGAGACGGCAGGGGTCTCAGAAGAAGCGTAAACGTCGGAGGAGGAAGTAATCGTGGAATGGGTTGAGGTCAGAGGACCGACGGTCGAACTTGCTGTCCAGGCTGCGGTCGAGGAACTGGGGTTGACTTCCCCTGACCAGGCGAACGTTGAAGTTCTGCAGGACGCCGAGCGCGGATTCCTTGGTCTGGGGCGTAAGGACGCCGTAGTGAGGGTGCAAGCGAAGCCGAAGCGGCGTCGTCGGCGCTCGAAGAACACGAAGCCCGGCGAGCAACGGGCCAAGAAAGCTGAGTCAAAAGGCGAAGGCGGACGCCAGAAACAGCAGAAGAAGCCGCAGAGAGAACAGAAGAAGCCGCAGAGAGAACAGAAGCGGCAGGAACCATCCGGCGAGGAGGGCAAGAAGGTGCGTGAGGAGCAGGCTGAGGTTGTTGGGTCCTTCTTACGTGGATTGCTGGAAGCGTTCGGGCTGGAAGGCGAAGTAACGACAAGGGTCGAGGACGACATCATCTACGCAGATGTGGCTGGAAGTCAGGCAGAGGCATTGATCGGCCCACACGGGTCGGTGTTGCAGGCGGTTCACGAACTCTGCAAGACGGTGATCCAGCGAAAGACGAGGGAGTCCGCCCGAATCCGTCTGGATATTGGTGGTTACCAGGAACGTCGGAAAGAAGCGTTGCGTATCTACGCGCGCCGATTGGCAGAACAGGTGATCGAGGAGCAGTCCGAGATCATGCTCGAACCGATGAACGCGGCCGAGCGTAAAGTGATTCACGACGCCGTTGCGGATATCGAGGGAGTGCAAACGTACTCCGAAGGTGAGGAACCACACCGTTCGGTCGTCCTGTCACCGAAGGACTGAACCCTCGAGTTTCACGTGAAACATGACCCTCAACCGCGAATCAGTGAGTGGTTGGGGGTCGATCTTCGTCCTGAGCAGTGGGAGCTACTGAAGGAATTCGAGCGGTGGCTCACTCAAGAGGCAATTCCGGCGGGGCTCCTCTCCCCCACTGAAGGCGATCGTCTCTGGACCCGCCATATCGTGGACGCCCTGAGTTTTTGTATCGGATGGAGGGATCATCCACCGAAGCGGCTGATCGACGCCGGCTCTGGAGCTGGATTGCCGGGGATCCCGGTCGCAGTGGCGTTTCCTCAAACGGCCGTCACGCTGCTGGATCGGTCGACGAAGCGTGTACGACTGTTGAGAAGGGCAATCCGGGTGCTCGGGTTGGCGAACACCGAGGCGTTGGTCGGGGACGTGCGGGAGCAGCGGGCATGTGAGGCGGTCACCATGCGAGCCGTGCTTGGTCCTTCCGATGCGGTGGAAGTGATGGCGAACGTGCTGATGCCTGGGGGGAAGGCGGTCATCGGGTTGGCACATCGTCGTACCGCAGATCCGCGCTGGCAAGAGCTTGGCGGACGTATCGTGGAAGTCCAGGTCCTTGACCCTTCAGGATGGCTGCTTATCATGCAGCACTGTGGAGACTGACAGACACACATCGATCGTCGCGATCACCAATCAGAAGGGCGGGGTGGGTAAATCCACGACCGCCATCAACCTTGCAGCAACCCTTGCCTTTCAAGGGAAACGCATCTTGGTCGTCGACCTGGATCCGCAAGGAAACGCCACGTCAGGATTTGGTGTAGATCGTGCATCGGTGAGCGTATCCACGTACGACGTCCTGGTCGGCGGCGCCGCAATCGAGGATGCAGTTGAGGGAACGAGCTATCGAGACCTCTTCGTTGTCCCCGCCACGATCGATCTAGCCGGCGCAGAGATCGAGTTGGTTTCGATGTTCTCTAGAGAGCTTCGACTGCAGAACGCACTGCGAGATCTGAATGGGGAGTACGATTTCATACTCATGGATTGCCCGCCGTCGTTGGGCCTTCTTACGGTGAATGCACTCGCCGCAGCAGACGAGGTGCTCATCCCGATCCAGTGTGAGTATTACGCCCTCGAGGGCCTGAGCCAGTTGATGCAGAATATCGAACTGGTCAGTGGAAACCTCAATCCGGACCTGCGAATCGGGGGTGTCGTACTGACGATGTATGACGGAAGGACGAATCTGTCGGCCGATGTCGTTGCGCAGGTGAGAGAGTTTTTCGGAGAAGTTGCCTACCGCACGGTCATTCCCAGGTCGGTCCGACTGTCTGAGGCGCCTTCGTACGGGCAGCCGATCGAAGCCTTTGATCCGATGAGCCGCGGCGCCATTGCCTACCGACAACTTGGGAGAGAGTTCGTGGATCGCCATGAGGGAGGCGAGCATGCCGACTAGAAAGAGCGGCCTTGGTCGCGGCCTGGAAGCGCTGATTCCTAAGGCCGAACGTACGTTCTCAATCATTCCGATCGAGAAGATACGGCCGAATCCGCGCCAACCGAGGGAGAACTTCGACGAAGAGGCACTGGCATCGTTGGCCGCTTCGATTCAGGAGGTGGGGCTGCTCCAACCGATAATCGTGAACGACAACGACGAAGGGGTCTACACGCTGGTGGCCGGAGAGCGTAGGCTCCGCGCCGCCCGGAGAGTCGGTCTCTCCGAGTTGCCCGTCATCATCAGACAAGGAGAGGACGACAAGCTCCTGACGGAAGCGTTGATCGAGAATCTCCAGAGGGAAGACCTCACGGTGCTCGAGGAAGCCGCTGCCTATCAACAGCTACTCGACGACTTCTTATTGACGCACGAAGAGATCGGGAGGAGGGTCGGGAAGTCTCGTTCCGCTGTGACCAATGCTCTGCGTCTACTACAGCTACCCGCATCGATACAAGGGATGCTGGAACGTGGCGAGCTGACCGGAGGTCACGCACGAGCGCTTCTTGGGTTGGAAGATCGGGCATTCTGCGAGCATGTGGCCCACAAGGCGGCGGAGGAAGGCTGGTCGGTTCGACAGGTTGAGGACGCTGTTCGGGTTCGCAATAGGGTGGGGGAGAAATCGAGAAGGGTGAGGGCCGCGCGACCTGCGGCGATCATCGCTCTGGAAGAACGGCTTCAAGATTCGCTCAAGGCTCCGGTCCATATTCGTTACGGAGCAAAGAAAAAGGGAAGGATCTCCATCGAGTTCTCTTCCCTGGATGATTTGGAGAGAATCTTCAAAGATCTTCTCTAGAGGTCCGCGATGAGCGAGCGAGGTCGAAATCCCGATGTTGCCGGCCAAACCCCTCCTGCTGGACCCAGTACCGTCACGTGACGTAATAGGTCGGCTTCCAAGGAGGTGCACTCAGTCGTCGGTGAGATCTCTTGCATGGGAGAAGAATGAGGAGAGTGCTCGCGCCACAGAGACTCCAAGTTCGGCGTCGGGAGAGGGATGACAGATCACCACGGCGGGGGCCCGGGTTTCTTTGAGAAGCGACTGGGCGCGTCCGTTGACAGGCAAGGAGAGCTCAGCGCCGAGATGTGATGCGAGAGCGGCACCTGCCTCGCTGTGACTCTTGGACGAGGCGAAGAAAGTGATGAGAGGGTCTGTACCTGCAGGGAACCGGAAACCAACGATGAGGTCGGCTCCGAGGCGATTGGCGCGTAGGGCTCGGATTCTCTCGGGTGGTCTGGCGTCCGCGCTGCGAGCGAGGAGAGGGATAGCTCCCAGTTCCTGGATGGTCGTTGCGGTTGAGACGGCCGCCTCCCATGTGGCCTGCGCCTCTTCATCCAGCCCACAGGCGGCATCGATGAAGACACGTGCTCCTGCAATCGAGCGGGGGAGACCGCGGAGCCACTCTCGCTCACGGATCGCGTCGCGGCCGGTCTTTCGTGTGGCTTTGGAGACGAGATCGAGTTCGGCGACGATCTCGGGTCCTGCGACACCGTCCTCGGAGAGCCATCGGTTCTGCTGGAATTCGAGTACTGCACGAACCGTGTTCGGACCGAAGATACCGTCGACCTTGCCCGCATCGAAACCGAGAGCATTGAGCCGGCGTTGAAGTTCTGCGACGTCATCGCCTCGGAACATGGGCCGTTTGTTGTAGAGGAGCCGGTCACCGAGCTTGTATCCGGCCTCGTAGAGGGCTCGCCACGTGTCCTGTCCGATGATCCCGTCTGCAGGAAGCCCTCGTTCTGACTGGAAAGAGATGACGGCCAGTCGCGTGGCCTCGCGAAACTCGCCGGGCGGATCGCTGCTGCAAGGAAACCCGAGCGCGCCCAGTCGGATCTGGATGTCGCGAATGGGCGCTCCTGATGAGCCGACACGGTAGAGCCTCATAGCTCTCATCGTTGCAGGTTCACAAACAAGAAGGTACTCGGCAGCGCACCCGGCGTGCCGAGGGAGCCGTCACGCTTGCCCTTGCTGTAACTGGTGCAGAGACAGGCCTTATCTGAGGAATTGTGCGAGCTCGGCCACCATGGCGTGCTTTGGACGGGCACCGACGATTCGTCGCTGTTCTTTTCCCTTGTCGAAGAGAATCATGGTGGGAATACTCATGACGTCGTGGGCTGCGGCCAAGGAAGGGTTCTCATCGACGTTGAGTTTTCCGATGGTGATCTTGCCGGGATACTCACTGGCGATCTCGTCGAGAATCGGTGCAACCATCCGGCATGGGCCGCACCACTCGGCCCAGAAGTCGATCAGGATCGGTGTGTCTGTGTCGATGGCGTCAGCGAAATTGTCGGTCGTGATGGTCAGGGTGTGCTCGGCCAAGAGGGGCCTCCTCAGATCGTGTCGTAGAGCCTGTGGTGGTTCTGGTTCATTGCTGTGCTTCGAGCCATCGGCGAGCGTCGATGGCGGCTCTTGCTCCTGTCCCGGCGGCCGTAATCGCCTGACGGTAGAGAGAATCGGCGACATCCCCGGCCGCAAACACGCCGGCAACGGACGTCTGGGTTGAAGCGGGACCGGTGAGGGACAGATAGCCGACTTCGTCCATCTCGAGCTGTCCTCTGAACAGATCGGTGTTCGGCTTGTGGCCGATGGCGACGAACACGCCACTGATCGGCATCTCGGTTACCGCATCGGTCTTGACGTTGCGGAGGCGTACCGCGGTGACTTCATCCTCACCGAGGACTTCTTCGAGCACCGTATCCCAGATCACGTTGATTTTCGGATGTGCGAGTGCTCGTTGTGTCATGACCGCCGAAGCGCGGAACTGGTCGCGCCGATGCACGATATGGACTGTCGTGGCAAAAGTGGTCAAGAAGAGGGCTTCCTCCATGGCCGTATCTCCTCCACCCACGACGATGATCTCCTGGTCCCGGAAGAAGAAGCCATCACAGGTCGCGCAGGATGAAACACCGCGGCCAAGTAGGCGGTCCTCGCCGGGGATCCCCAGCCACTTGGCCGAAGCCCCTGTGGACACGATGATGGATCGAGCCGAATACGCATCATCACCGATCCACACGTTGAATGGAGAAACACCGAGATCGACTTTCGAAACGTCAGAAGTAATCATGCGCGCACCAAAGCGTTCGGCCTGTTTGCGCATGCGATCCATGAGTTCCGGTCCCAGGAGGCCATCTGGGAAACCGGGGAAGTTCTCGATTTCGGTGGTGAGCATCAGTTGCCCGCCCGCCTGACTGCCTTCAATGACGAGGGGAGTATTGCCACCCCTTGCTGCGTAGAGGGCCGCGGTGAGCCCGGCGGGGCCCGATCCGACGATGATGATTTCTTCAGTCATTGTCTTCCTTGGGTTTGCGCTTCTGCCACACGAACACGCCGGCGATGAGGAATAGTCCACCGAATGCAGCGTAAGCGCCTTCCATGGTCAAAGGGACGGAGACCGCCCGGAAGATTGCCACGACCAGGTAGATGAGAGCGATCACCACCAAGACAAATGCCACCAGACCCGCTGTCGCTATCCGAATGGCCCGGGCGAGCCGATCGACGGTGAGTGAGCGGATCTTTGTGGCAACAGTCTCGAGGAGGTCCGCGAAGCGAGTAGCCATGTCGTTCATAGAGCTATTCAGGATAGCCGCACACCTAAGACAATCTGTGTGGAGTTCGGAGTCGCCAACGGGGTGGTGAGCCACGGTCGGCGAGCTCCGAATTCGTAGATGGTGTGACAGTTCCCATGACCCGGCAGCTCGGGTGAGTCTCGATCGAGTCGATCGGACCCCGTTACTGGGCTGGAATTCGTTGGAGCAGGTCGCAGGTTTCAGCGTCGAATACGAGGGCGGTTCTTGGATAGACGTAGAGCAGGGCGGCGCGGCCTTCGATCATGACGTCGGCAACGGCGACGGGGGGCCGAGTCGCTTCCTGCAACGCTTCCGGGTCGCACGCATACTCCTCGAGAGTGGAAGAATCAGGGAGGGAACGAAGCTGCCCGGCGAGTGCGGGCAGGTCTGGGGTGAATCCCGCCGGTGCGGGGGCAGCGGAGAAATCACGAGCGCTCTCCTGCTGGGGGACGGAGTCTTCGCTGCTCTTGGCGGTGGCGGAGGTGGTCGAGTCCATGGCCGCAGGAGCGAGCGTCTCGATATTGACGTCACCTCCGCGACCGAGCAATGAAGCGACACCCAGCACCATCACGAGAGCTGCTGCCGCGGCAAAGGCAGGGACGAGGCGCATCCAACGTGTTGGCTTGGGCGCAGTGACCTGACGGATGGCTCGGTGAAGTGATGCCCGTTCGAGTTCTGTCATTGCCGGCTTCGGAGCCTGACCCATGAAGGTGAGCGCCAAGCGGTGATCCTCGAGGTCGCGAGAGCAACGTTCGCAGGAGGCAATGGCCGCTTCGGCAGCAGCGAGTTCGCTCTCGGTGAGCCGTTCTTCGGCAACGGCTGCGATGCGTTCGATGTCGTGATCATGCATGGTCATCGTCCTTTTGATGCACGGAGACATCGCGAAAGTTCCGGAGTGTTGCGGCGAGAAGTTTCCTGCCGCGGTGGACGCGCGATTTCACCGTACCGATGGGCACGTCGAGGATTTGCGCAACTTCCTCGAAAGGAAGGTCCTCGAGGTCGACAAGCATGACCGCGGCGCGAAACTCCGGTTGCAGTGAGGTAAGCGCCTCGATGAGGTCGGGACGGAGTTCGGCAGAGGTGAGAGCGTCCTGTGATGCCAGGTCAGGCGGATCTGAGGATTCCGGCATAGGGACCGTACGCCTACGTTTGGCCTTGCGAAGACGGTCGTAGCAGGTGTTCATTGCCACTCGGTACAGCCACGTTGCGAACGTTGAGCGACCTGAGAACTGATGGGCTTTTCGGAAGACGGTGAGGAAGGTCTGCTGGGTGGCATCGAGGGCGTCCTCTCGGTTGCCGAGCATGCGGAAACCGAGTCCGAAGACACGATCCTCATGGCGCAGCATCAGCTCGTCGAAGGCACGACGGTCTCCGGCCAAGAAGCGGTCCAGGAGTACTTGATCACTGCTCATGAGCTGAATTCGATTTCGCCGATCGATGTGAAGTAGCCGTCGTCCTGTTGGGGAAGATCGGTCAGCCAGAGCAACCAGAAACCTCCGTCGCGACGCGGGAGCTGCAAAGAGATACTTCCTCCGGCGACGGTCCCTCCGGCGATCCGAGCCCAGCCGGCGAATTCGGCCGGCATCTCCTGTGCCCACAGCAAACTGTAGGTGGTGCCGTTACTCATCGCCTTGGCTCGGAACGTCGTCGGAGTGCCCGTGACCGCGAAGACGATCCCAACACCCTGTTTGATGAGCGGCAGAGGATCGTAGTAGCGCTCGGTCCTCCATGACGTCGTGATGTCTCCATCGGTGAGAAGGGGGAGCTTGGCGTCGTGTTCGGCGTTGTCCCCGTATGGATCGAGCACCATGGTTTCGCCGATCGAGACGGCCGAGGTCGATCGGGGAGCGGTCGTCGAGGTCGTGGTCATCGGGGGAAGAATCGTGGCAGGCGTGGTCGATGTCGGCGGTCGTGCAGGGAACAAGGCGGGTGAATCGGATCCAGAGGAGAGGAGAAGGCCGAGGGTGACGAGACCGGCGGCCAGGACGAGCAACAGGAAGGCGGGAGTCAGCCAGCGCCACGTCCAGCCGGAGGAACGTTCAGGAGCCTTTGGTGCATTGGGTGCGGCCTGAAGTGCCTCGGCGAGCCCCCGAGCATCGAGATCACCCGATCGTGCCTCGGCGAGCGCCTCGTCCACCGTTACAGAGATTCCATCGACGAGTTGTGATGGTGCTGTGAATGTGCCCGGGTCACCGGTCAAGCAGATCTGAAGCGTGTCGGCCAGCGCTGTGACGTCGGAAGCGGCGTCGGTCGAGGTGGGGAGTCGTCCGAAAGCCCCAAGTTTGGCGGGATGTGCCTTCGAGAATCTGATGGCGGAAGGGTCGATCATCCCGTGCAGCACCGAAGCTTGATGCATTGCCGCCAGCGCACCGGCGAGGCCGGCGGCGTTGGTGATGAACTCCTCTGGAGTCATGGTCTCGCCGCCGCTGAGACGGTCCTGCATGGTGATGCCGCCGGTCCACTCGGTCACGGAGTAGGCACCTCCCTCGACCTGCGCGGCCGAATACACGTTCGCGAGATGCATGTGCGATACGCCCGCCACACCCTGCAACGATGTGACGAACTGCTCTCTGCGCCGGGATGTGGTCTCTGGGCCAAGAGCTCGAATGAGAACCGGTCGATCGAGCAGCGTGTCGGTGGCCAGCCACTCCTCGACATCGCCGTCACGCCCGAGCCTCTGCTCGAGCCGATAACGATCTGGAAGCGGCGGTGGCATGTCGCCTCCTCCTGTAGAAACCCTGCGAACGAACACTACATGCAGGGGGAGCCCATGTAAGGATCCCCCCGAGGGTGGCGTACACCTGCGGCGGGGCCGTCACGCCTGAGGCGTTACGCTCGCCCCGTGGTCTTGGGCCGATGGTGCGTGGCGGTACCAGGTACTCGGTACTCGGTTCCGCGAGCAAGACGAGCCTCCTAGTGTCGGGTGTGCAGTCGGATCGAGAGAGGATGCCCGCATGAAGATCGTGGTTACGGGCGGGAGTGGGAAGGCGGGCGTGCACGTCGTCCAGGACTTGCTCGATCATGGTCACGAGGTCCTCAATGTGGACCAGGGAGCATCTCTGGATCCGGACGCACCCACCCTGGTTGCCGACTTGACCGATCTTGGCCAGACCATGGAGGCCCTGGAGGGCGCAGACGCCATTGTCCACTTGGCCGCGATTCCGGCTCCGAACATCCTTCCGGATGGAGAGACCTTTCGCGTGAACACGATGAGCACCTACAACGTGTTCTCGGCCTCGGCGATGTGGGGCGTGCAGCGTGTCGTGTGGGCATCGAGTGAAACACTCATCGGCATACCATTCGAACGAGAGAAGCCGAGATATGCACCAATCGACGAGCAGCACCCGCGGTTGCCGGAGTTTCACTATGCGCTGGCAAAACTGGTCGGTGAAGAGATGGCCGTTCAATTCAACCGGTGGTCGGGCATACCGTATGTGGCGCTTCGTTACTCGAACGTAATGGTCGAATCCGACTACGAACGGTTTCCCGGGTTCTGGGAGGATCCGCGGCTTCGTGCCTGGAATCTGTGGGGATACGTGGATGCACGCGACGTTGCCCAGGCGACACGCCTGGCGTTGGAATCCGAGATTGCGGGAGCGGAGGCATTCCTGGTCGCGGCGGCGGATACGTGCATGAACCGACCGAGCCGGACGCTGATGAATGCCGTGTATCCCGACGTGCCGCTGACGCGCCCGGTCGAAGGGTTCGAGACGCTGCTGTCGATTGACAAGGCCCGGTCAGTTCTGGGATACGAACCGCGACATTCATGGCGATCCTACGTGTAGGGAATTACTCAGCGGACGCGATACGCGGCTCCGATGGTCCCAGGTCCGGTGTGTGCTCCGATGACCGGGCCGATCTCTGCGATTGAGATACGGCAGGAGGTCTCCAATCGAGCGGCGAGACGCTGGGCTTCCTCTTTGGCATCGGCGTGGATGATCGCCACTTCTTCGAGCCTTGGACCAATGTCGACGATTCGAGCTGCAACTGCCGCCAGGGCCTTTGAACGTGTTCGCACCCTGCCGGCAGGAACCACGATTCCTTCGGCGAGTTCGATCATCGGTTTGATCTGGAGCGCTGTCCCGAAGAAGGCCACAGCAGCCCCGATGCGGCCTCCGCGGCGGAGGAACTCGAGCGTATCAAGTACGGCGAAGGCCTTTGTCTTTGGCACGGCATCCCGGGCTGCGTCGGCCACCTGGTCGAGATCGGCACCACTCGCGGCGGCGCGAGCGGCCTCGAGTACCTGGAATCCGAGGGCAGTCGTGGCGTTCTGGGAATCGATGACCTTGACCGGTATGGACCTCACCTGTTCTGAAGCCACCCGCGCCGCCTGATGGGTGGCGGAGAGCCGTGACGAGAGACTGATGACGACGATCCCGTCGGCATTGTGGGAGGCGAGGCGCTCGAAGGTTTCGAGGAACTGGCCGGCACTTGGAGCGGAGGTCTCCGGCAAGGATTCGGCGGAACGCACCCGATGCCAGAACGAGGGGGTGGAGAGTTCGATGCGATCCAGGAAGGTCTCCTCACCGAATCTGATGGTGAGAGGCACGATTTCGATATCGTGCGCGGCGATGATCTCTTCCGGGAGGTCGCAGGCGGAGTCGGTCACGACGCGGATCATGTGGTTTGTCAGCCCTTTCGAAGGATATCGAGGTGGTCGTCGAGCTGGAAGAACCCTTCGTCGACGTAGAGACCGGAAGCGGTGTCGTTGTTCGGCAGAGTATTGAGCAGCATCTCCCTCGCTCCATGGCGGTGAGCCCACTGCATGGAAGCTCGAACGAGCGAACGGCCCAGGCCACGGCCTTGCGCATCGGGGGTTACGGCGATTCGCTGGAGGTATCCGGCGACCGACCCGACACCGACGATGGAGAATCCGAGCAGATCCGGAGCGCGAGCCGTCAGCAACACAGAGCGGGGGGCGGCCGTGAATGCTTCTCGAAGGCCGGCGGCGTCCAGACGCCAGAACGGCTCGAATGAGCTTCGATCGACTCGCTCTACCGCATCCCAGTCTTGTGCTCGTTCCGCATCGACGGTGATACCGGGATCAGGAAGATCTCCCGTGAGCTCTCTGGCGAACACGTCGAGACGCTCGAACGGTCGGTACCCCGCTTCTTTCCACAAGCGAGTCGCGGATGACGGCAGCGGCGACGAAGCGACCGAGGGAACTCCCATCGCACGGAGATGATCGGCACACTCCGAGAGGAAGTCCGCCGTGCCGCGTATCAGCGTGAGGTGAGCGTCCGGGACATCCCTGTTCCACGGTCGAGCAATGGATTTCGACAGTCCATGGCGCAAGACGATGCTTCCGGGCCATTCACCAGTATGTCGCATCACGGTTCCCGGCCATGGGCGAATCGTACTGTGATCGTCATTGCGTCTGCCAGAGTAGGGGCATGCGAGTGTTGCTGGTCACCCACGAGGCGATGCTTCGGCACGATACGGGGCCATGGCATCCCGAACGGTCGGAGCGGCTGGCAGCGGTCATTCGGGGTGTGCAGGCGGGCCATCTGGAAGTCGTAGGAATCGATTCGCCGATGATCGACCCCGTTGCGCTTCGTACCGTGCACCGACCCGACTACATCGAGATGGTGCGGAGAGCCTCGATGGAGGGCCGGGTGGAGTTGGATCCGGATACGCCGGCAGGGCCGGGCAGTTGGGAGGCGGCATTGCGAGCTGCCGGGTCGGGTCCTGCCGCCGTGGAGCTGTTGCGTGCAGGGAGTGCGGAGGTGGCGTTCCTTGCCATCCGACCGCCGGGGCATCACGCGCTTGCAGACAGAGCAATGGGATTCTGCCTGTTCAACAACATCGCAATCACCGCCCGCATGCTTGCCGACGAAGGAGAGCGCGTCGCAATCGTTGACTGGGACATTCATCACGGAAACGCCACACAGGACACCTTCTTGATGGACCCGGCAGTCCTGTATGTGTCGTTGCATCAGTTCCCGTTCTACCCGGGGACCGGATGGGTCGAAGAGGTCGGTATCGGCCCCGGAGCCGGGAGGACGGTGAACTTGTCGGTGCCCGTAAACACGGCAGGAGATTTCTACTCCGAAGCCTTTGCACGGGCCGTGATTCCGATCCTCGAACAATTCGAGCCCGATTGGATCCTGGTCAGCGCCGGCTACGACGGCCATAGCGAGGATCCGATAGCGGAGGCATCACTGCTCGAGAGCGACTACCAGATGATGGCGTCGGCGGTACGCGTAACGGTCCCCGATCGACGGTTGATCCTGTTCTTGGAAGGTGGTTACAACCTCGCAGCGATGGAACGGTCTGTGACGGCAACCATCGCCGGGATTGCCGGGGAGCCCATTCCTTCGAGGACAGGGCTGCAATCACCAGAGGGAGCATGGAGGATTCTCGACCTGCTCATGGAAGCGCAGCGGCCGTACTGGAAGTTCTGACGGCCACCCCAAGGGGGTCAAGGAACTCGGAGCGCGGCCGATAATTTGAAGGTGCGTGATTCGAGGAAGTGAGCATGACCGTACCGATCGATGAGTTGTTGGCGAGAATGCAGGAAGTGGACGCATCCGACCTTCATCTGAAGGTCGGATCTCCCCCAGTGATGCGCATCGATGGAGAGTTGCACCCCACGAGTCTGCCGACCCTGACTCCTTCGGACACGGAAGCCTTCGCAGAGGCGGTGTTCAGCGACCGGGCCGCAGAGGAGTTTCGAGCTTCAGGGGAAGCCGACTTCGCATACGGGAAGTCGAGCCTCGGGAGGTTCAGGGTCAACGTGTACCGGCAGCGCGGATCGGTCTCGATCGTCATTCGCAGGGTGCTATCGGAGTGTCCCGGCTTCGAAGAACTCGGACTGCCACCCGTGTTGGAGAAGCTTGCCTCGGAACCTCGAGGACTGGTGTTGGTGACGGGACCGACCGGCTCCGGAAAGACGACGACGCTGGCGGCAATGATCGATCACATCAACTCGACGAAGCGGGTCAATATCCTGACCATCGAAGATCCTATCGAAGTGTTGCACTCCGACAAGCTGGGCATGGTCTCCCAACGTGAGATCGGTGTGGATACCGAGGACTTTGCAGAGGCGCTCAAGCGCGTTCTGCGGCAAGATCCCGACATCATCATGATCGGTGAGATGAGAGATGCAGAAACGGTTCGTGCGGCGCTGAAGGCCGCAGAAACCGGACATCTCGTGCTCTCGTCGCTGCATACGATCGACGCGACGGAGACGATCAGTCGCATCGTCGATTTCTTTCCCCCGTACCAGCAGAAACAGATACGACTGCTCATCGCGGGAACGTTGCGTGGAGTTGTCAGCATGCGTCTCCTCGACCGGGCCGACGGTCACGGGCGAGTCCCTGCGGTCGAGGTGTTGACGATGAACGCTCGCGTCTTCGATCGCATCGTCGACGCGAAGAGCACGCACACGCTCGCCGACGTGATTAGAGAAGGCGACTTCTATGGCATGCAATCGTTCGACCAGGCAATCCTCGAGCTGTACAAGAAGGACATGATCAGCTTCCAGGAAGCGATCGATTCTGCGAGCAACCCACACGATTTCCGTGTGCAAACCGAACAGTTGGGTCTCATCCGGGCGTAACGATGGAGTAGGGGAGCAATACGGGGGCGGCCATCGGCCGCCCCCGGCCTATCCTGCAGGCGATGATTCCGGAACGTCTCAGCGGGTTCCTCGACGCAGATCGAACTCCCCACCAAATCTCGCAGCGCTTCATCGATGCGGGGTTCCGCCTCTATCTTGTCGGAGGATCGGTACGCGACCTGTTACTCGGACGCGAACACAGTGATCTCGATTTCGCCACCGACGCTCGACCGGAGCAAATCCTCGAAGTGGTGACAGGCTGGGCGGACTCGACTTTCACTGTCGGGGAGGCATTCGGGACCGTTGGCGTGATCAAGGGGGGCGTGACCCATGAGATCACCACATTTCGCAGGGAGGTATACCGGGACAAGAGCCGCAAACCGAGGGTGGAGTTCTCCGACGACCTCGAGACGGACCTCTCCCGGCGAGATTTCACGGTCAACGCCGTCGCCCTCAGACTGCTGCCCCATCCGGAGATGATCGACCCGTATGGAGGTCTCACCGACCTTCACCGGGGGATTCTGCGGACACCGATGGGACCGGAGATCTCCTTCTCGGATGATCCGTTGCGAATGCTGCGGCTGTTCAGGTTCATGGCCACACTTGGATTCGAACCTTCCGAGAGCGCTCTCAAAGCCGTCACCCAGATGCACGGAAGAATGGCGATCATCTCTGCCGAACGGATCCGTGACGAACTCTCACGACTCCTCCTCGCTCCGCAGCCCGGAGCCGCACTCGCAGCAATGGTGACCAGTGGCCTCGCCGGGGAGTTCCTGCCGGAGGTCGCTGCCCTCGCGGTGGCGAGAGATCCCCTTCATCGCCACAAGGACGTCCTTGCCCACACGCTCGCCGTCGTCGACAAATGCGAACCGAAGCTGGAACTCAGGCTCGCCGCACTGTTGCACGACGTCGGCAAGCCACAAACGAGGGAGTTCCGCGACGGTGGTGTGACGTTTCATCACCACGAGGTCGTCGGCGCCAGAATGGCGAGAGATCGCATGCAGGAATTGCGGTTCAAGAAGAGCGAGGTCGAGAACGTCTCGCGTCTGGTCTTTCTTCACCTGCGGCCACACACGTTCAAAATGGGATGGACGGACTCGGCGGTGCGTAGGTACGTTCGGGACGCAGGGCCTCTGCTGGAGGATCTCAACCAGTTGGTGCGATGCGACATCACCACACGCAACGCTGCCAGAGCGAGGGCCATTCAGAACCGTATCGACGAACTCGAAGAGCGCATAGCGGAGCTTCGCAAGAAGGAGGAACTCGACGCACTCAGACCGCCGATCGACGGGAACGATGTCATGCGCTTCTTGGGAATACCACCGGGGCCGGCCGTTGGCGAGGCGATACGCATGCTCACCGAGTATCGGATCGAGCACGGTCCCTACTCCGAGGAAGAGGCGTACCGGTTGGTGGAAGAGTGGTGGGCCGAGAGGGACTCGGCCCAGGATTGATTGCATAATGATACATACATGCGTATAGTCCTGTGCTTATGTCGGGCCCGACCATCTCCGTGGCGATTCTTGGGGCCTCCGGATACGGAGGTGGTGAACTGGTGCGTCTCCTCGACACCCACCCGAGTTTCGAAGTCGTCTATCTCGGCGCTCACACCCAGGCCGGGAGCAGACTTGGGGAAGTGCAGCCACACCTCGTAGGCCGGGACCGCATACTGGGCCCGATCGACCCTGCAGCCGTCCCCGAGGCGGATCTGGCATTCCTGGCCCTGCCACACGGCGCCTCGGCCGATCCCGGACTGGAGCTTGCAGAACGGGGAATGAGGGTCGTTGATCTCGGGAGTGATTTCCGTATGGACACCGGGGAACGGTACGCGCTGGCCTACGGATCCCGGCATCCTGTTCCCGAGTCTCTCCCTGCGTGGACCTACGGCCTGCCGGAACTCTTCGACGTCAGGGGATCGGATCTGGTGGCAGCTCCCGGGTGTTATCCGACCGCCACACTCATCGGGCTGGCGCCGCTGGTGCGCCATGGTCTCGTCGCGTCGACTGGGATCGTGGTGAATGCTCTTTCCGGCGTGTCGGGTGCAGGTCGATCACTTCGATCGGACCTACTGTTCGGGGCGGTCGACGAAGGAGTGCGAGCCTACGGCGTAGCTCAGCATCGCCATAGGCCGGAGATAGAGATGGGGCTGGAATTGGCGGCGGCAATGCCGGTGAAGGTGACGTTCACACCCCATCTGGTGCCGATGCAACGGGGCATTCTCGCAACTTGCACCGTTCCTCTGGCGCGGGCGCAGTCTCGGGAGGATCTTCTCGATGGACTCGAAGAGGCCTATCGGGAAGCGGTGTTCGTCGATGTCGTGCACGAAGCCCCCCAGACGCGTTGGGTCGTCGGATCGAACAGGGCCATGGTCACCGCCTATGTCGATGAACATACGGGTCAGGCGGTGGTGCTATCGGTGATCGACAACCTTCTCAAGGGTGCTGCAGGACAAGCAGTGCAGGCGGCGAACCTGATGTTCGGTCTTCCCGAAGCCGCGGGACTACCACGAGCAGGATGGATGCCGTGAGTGGCGTTACCGTGCCGGTTGGCTTCAGTGCCGGAGGGATCGCTGTCGGCATCAAAGGAAACGGCGATCGCGATCTGGCCATCGTGATGGCAGAATCTGCCGTTCCCGCTGCAGCGGTCTTCACGAAGTCGCGAACGGCGGCACCTCCGGTCGTCCTCGCGAGACGCCGCATCGCAGATGGCCGACTCCGCGCCGTTCTATTGAACTCGGGATGTGCGAATGCGGCCACCGGCACGGCGGGGATGGAGGCTGCGCTCGCCACGACTCGGGCTGCCGCCGAGGCTCTCGATTGCAGCCCGGAAGACGTGATGCCGTGCTCGACGGGACCGATCGGATCGCATCTACCCGTCGAACGCGTGCGTGACGGTATCGGGCGTCTCTTCACGACGAGTGGCAGCAGCAATCGGCACGCCGACTTCGCAGCGGAGGCGATCATGACCACGGACACGGTCTCCAAGCAGACGGTGCGTCATGGTGGGGGATACGTCATCGGGGGGATGGCGAAGGGTGCCGGCATGCTTCGCCCTGATATGGCGACCATGCTCGCCGTGTTGACAACCGATGCGGAGGTCGATGCCGCGACGCTCGGGACGGTTCTGCGCGAGGCTGTCGACGTTTCGTTCAATTCGGTCAACATCGACGGCTGTACGTCGACCAATGACACCGTGGTCGTCCTTGCCTCGGGGGCGAGCGGACGGCGACCGAGCAGGGAAGCATTCGCCGATGTTCTGACGAGCGCATGCAAGGACTTGGCGTTGAAGATCGCACAGGACGCGGAAGGCGCATCGAAGGTCGTGACGATCAGAATCTCGGGAGCGGTCGCCGATGCCGACGCTCGCAGCGCGGGGATGACGATCGCGGACAGCGCTCTTGTGAGGGCTTCGTTCTACGGCGGCGACCCGAACTGGGGCCGTATCGTCGCCGCTCTCGGAGTGTCGGACGCAGCATTCGACCCGGAGCATGTCGAAGTCCGGTTTGGCGAGTATCTGGTCGCGAGCGCGGGCATGGGCGTTCCTTTCGACGAGGAATCGCTCGTACGCGCCCTGGTCGTCGGCGACTTCACCGTTTCCGTACGGATTGGGGATGGCCCAGGGAAGGCCGAAGTGCTGACTACGGATCTGACGCCGGAATATGTGCAGCTCAACGGGGAGCGGTCCTGATGGCGACGGGTCACAGCGCCCCGAATTCGGAGAGGCCACTCATTGCCGTCACGATGGCGAAAGCCAGGATCCTGATGGAGGCGATGCCGTACATCCAGGAGTACCGCGGCAAGACGGTCGTCATCAAGTACGGCGGCTCCGCAATGGACGATGAGGTCCTGCGTCAGAGTTTCGCCGGTGATGTCACGCTGCTTTCAACGGTGGGGATTCGGCCGGTCATCGTTCATGGAGGTGGACCTCAGATCACCACGGCGCTTCGCCGGGCCGGCGTCGAGACCGCTTGGATCGACGGGCTTCGCGTGACCGACGGGGAGACGCTGGAGGTGGTCCAATCGATCCTCGCAGGCATCGTGAATCCAGACATCGTTCGGCTGTTGACCGGGCACGAGGCGAAGGCGGTGGGAGTCACGGGGATAGACGGAAGGATGCTGTCCGTGAGAGCGAAGGATGAGCGTCTGGGGCTCGTCGGTGAGATCGAGCACGTGAATCCCGGTGTCCTCGAGGACATGCTCGATGCGGGCTTCGTTCCGGTTGTGGCGCCGCTCGGCAGGAGTGAGAAGGACGGAAGGGTGTACAACGTCAATGCAGACACGGCGGCAGGAGCGATCGCAGCGGCGCTCGGGGCGGAGAAGCTCGTGTATCTCACGGATGTCGAAGGCGTGTATCGGAACCACGAGAATCAGGAAGGGCTGCTCCAGCGGCTGACACTCGCGGAGCTGAAGGAGGTGATCGACTCCGGGACGGTGCGCGGCGGGATGCTCCCAAAGCTGGCCTCCTGCGTCGCGGCGATGGAGGCAGGGGTTCATCGGGCCCACATCCTCGACGGGCGCATCCAGCATGCGACGCTGCTGGAGATCTTCACGCCGGAAGGCATCGGGACGATGATCCATCGGTTTGACGATGTCTGAAGAACTGCGTCATCGCGAGGCAAGAGCTGTGATGCAGACGTATCGGCGCCATTCCGTCGTCTTTACACGTGGTGAGGGCGTGTGGCTGTTCGACGACGAGGGGCGCCTCTACGTCGACTGCCTGGCGGGTTTGGCCGTCACGGGGGTGGGACACGCCAATCCACGGATACGAGAGGCAGTCGAGCGTCAGATGGGAACGCTGGTCCATGTGTCGAACCTCTTCTACACGGAGCCTCAGGTGGTGCTCGCCGAGCGCTTGAGCGAACTCTCCGGTCTCGACCAGGTGTTCTTCGCCAACGACGGAGCGACTGCCAACGAATGCGCCATCAAGCTTGCACGTAGGTGGTCACAGAAACGCAAGGGCCCGGAAGCGTTCGAGATCGTGACGCTCGACGGTTCTTTTCACGGTCGTACGCTCGCAACGCTCGCAGCTACGGGTCAGCCCTCAAAACAGATAACTTTCCAGCCACTGCCGCCCGGCTTTCGACAGGTTCCTCCGGGAGACATCGATGCTCTCGCCGCCGTCATAGGGACGAACACCGCAGCGGTGATAGTTGAGACCATCCAAGGGGAGGGAGGAGTCCTCCCGCTCGATGAGGGATACCTCCGATCCGTGCGACATTTGTGCGACATCTCGGACGTGGCCATGATCGTCGATGACGTGCAGGCCGGTGTCGGACGGACGGGCACGTGGTTCTCATGGCAATCGCTCGGGTTCGAGCCCGACATTGCGACTGTCGCGAAGGGTCTCGCCAACGGGCTTCCGATCGGTGCTTGTCTCGCACGCAGCGATGTCGCCGTCGCGTTCGAGTACGGGGATCATGCAACGACATTCGGAGGCGGCCCGGTCGTCAGTGCAGCCGCATGTGCAGTGCTCGACGAAATCGATTCTCGTGATCTGCAAGAAAACTGCCTTGCCCGTTCGGCGCAGTTACGAGCCGGGCTGTCGGCAATCGGAGGCGTGCGTGAGGTTCGCGGCCGGGGGCTGCTTCTGGCGGCGGTCCTCGATCAACCGAACGCAGTGGCCGTGACGGAGGCAGCGCTGAGAGAGGGACTGGTCGTCAACGCGGTGAAACCCGATGCCGTTCGATTCACGCCGCCCCTCACGATCGAAGCCAGGAACGTGGACCTCGCCATCCACCGATTCGCGTCCGCGATGGAGTCGTCGTCACGTTCTGTCTGAGGAGCAGAGGGATGTCCCTCGGGGTGAATCCGAGGGCCTGCCCGTAGAACGAAAGTTCATCGTTCAGTGCTTGGGCTATGTGCTCTGCCTGGCGAAACCCGTGCTGTTCTCCCCTGAAGGTCACGTACGCGTACGGGATTCCGCGCTCCTTCAAGGCTGCGACCATGGCCTCCGCCTGTGCCGGGCGCACGACCTGGTCCTCGAGTCCCTGGAAGAGGATCACGGGGCAGGAGAGTCGCTCGGTGAAGTGGATCGGTGAACGTTGGCGATAGGCCCCTGCATACCGTGGATATGGTCCAATGAGGCTGTCCAGGTACATCGCCTCGAACTTGTGCGTATCGCGGGCAAGAGCCTCGAGGTCTCCTACGCCGTAGTAGCTGGCGCCGACCTGGAACACGTCATGAAAGGTCAGCGCAGACAGCGTCGTAAAACCGCCGGCGCTTGCACCCCTGATGGCCATGCGGTCTCCGTCCACGAGGCCTTCCGATACGAGATGACGAGCTGCCGCGATGCAGTCCCGCGTATCGACGATCCCCCACGTTCCGCGCAGACGCTGTCGGTACCCTCGACCGTATCCGGTGCTGCCGCCATAGTTGACGTCGACGACAGCGATGCCGCGGCTCGTGAAGAACTGGATCGTCGGATCGAGATCCGGGCGTGTTGCACCGGTTGGACCTCCGTGGCTGAAGACCACCAGGGGGGGCAGTTCTGTGTCCGGCCCTTCGAAATCGGCATTGGCAGGCGGGTAGAAGAAAGCATGTGCAGGACCGTCATCGGTCGGGAATCTGATCGGTTGTGCTGCCGAGATGTATGCCGGGTCGAGAGAACCCGCAGACACGAGGGGTTTGATCTCGCCGGTGACGGTGTTGATCTCACGAACTGCGTCGAGAGATGAAGGGGACCCGGAGATCACCACAATGGTGCTCTTCCCATCTGTGGCGAGCCGGCCCCGATGCGTGCCGAGAGGCAGATCCAGACGAATGTGGCTGCCATCGCTATTGAGGATGATGACGTGATCGAAGCCGGACTCCGTGATCGTCATCGCAATGCGCCCAGCGTCGAGAAACCCGAAGTAGGTCCGTCCGAGCATCCATGCCGGACCGGCACAGTCTGCGTCGACCGGTGCGAGGGGTTCATTGTCGCGGTACAGGTTCCAGAAACCCGTCTGATCCGAGAGCCAATAGAGAGAACCGTCCGGACCCCACTCGGGCTGGACGATCGACTCGGCGGACCCACCGCAGACTTTTCTTCGTGTTCCGAGCGTACAGTCCGGAAGAAGTTCGGCGGACCAGAGTTCGGTACCGTCCCAAGGCATGTTCGGATGATCCCAACTGAGCCATGCGAGTCGAGTTCCGTCCCTGCTGATACGCGGTGACGAGAAAAAGTCGTGGCCACCGACGAGAATGCGAGGATCGGTAGCGCCATCGGTGGGGACCTGGACCAGCTCGTTGATGGTTTCCCCGGACTCGTGACGCTCGCGTACGCACACGATCGATCGACCGTCGGGTGTGAGTCTGCCGTCTGCGTAACGCCATGCGGCAGGTACCGGAGGCTCAGGGGTGATCGGTACCGGCCGGTTCCCGGGGTCTTGACGATAGATGCGCTGATCACTCCAGTTGGAGAAGAACAGCGCTTCTCCCGAGATGAGGTATGCGCCACCCCCGTACTCGTGAACCCGAGAGCGAACGTTGAAACCGTCCGGCGTGAGATCTCGAACCGTACCCTCTCTCTGTCGTTCGACCACGACCGTTCGGCCCCCGTCCGACGGTCGGGATTCCAGCCAGAGCACTCGGTCACCATCGATGCGTGGCTCGTCGAGACGGACGGATCCGGCAGCAACCGATGCTGCGGAGATGGGTGACTGCCAGGTTCCGTACGGGGCGACGGTTGGTTCGGACGTCATTGGATCTTCGAGTCTACGGAAGGAAGTCGAATTTCTCGTGCGACGAAAGGGAGATCCGCGAACGCCGGTTGGACGCGGAACCTTCCATCGTCCCGGGCATTGGTCGATGACAATGGGTTGGGCGGCACAGGGAGATGTGCGGGCGGCGGGGAGAGCAACGCCTCACTTCTCACTCTCGAACGTCCAGTCAAGGCGTTAGGAGCACGTTGAGGTATCCGGAGAGACAGCCGGTACTTCCAATGAGAAGACGGTCCAGCCGTCGTCGCGACGATGCCGAACGTCGCCGCCCATGAGACGGGCAAGCGTTCGGGCGACGGAGAGGCCGAGGCCGATCGATGCGGGCTGGGCGACAATGGTCGATGCGGTCTCGTATGCCTGAAAGATCCGCTCGGCGTCGATACCTTCGATACCCGGCCCGTCGTCGCGGACCTCGATCGTGATTGTCTCGTTGTTGCTCGCTGCTTCGAGTTCGATGTGCTTTCCGCCATATCGCTGGGCGTTGGTCAGAAGGTTGCGGATCACCTGACGAAGACGTAGCGGGTCGGCGAAGGCCTCGAGTTGATCCTCGAAGGTCATGCTGATGGGGACTGGGATTGCCGAAGCGACCGTGTGGAGTAGGTCGGGGAGGTGGCAGCGCTCCGGGTGCACGGTGATTCCGACGTCTCTTCGAGCAGCGACCAGGAGATCCTCGACGATGTTGGACACCTCGCTTGCCTGCACGGCGATGATGTCCTGGAACTCGATCCGCTCGTCTCTGTGGAATTCTCGTTGGGTGAGTTCTCTCGCCAGGCCGACGACGGCTGTGAGAGGTGTCCTGAGTTCGTGCGATACGGCAGCGATGAACTGGTCTTTCGACAAGACCAGGGCCGAGAGCTTGGCGTTCGAGGATCGGAGCTGTTGCTCACGGACTTCGATCGTCTTTCGAGCATCGATCTGCTCACGGGCCGAGCGGCGAAGTGCCTTGGTGACGATGCCCACGACTGCAGCGAGGCTTCCAAGGAAGAAGACGATCGCAATTGCTTCTGCAGGCTTTTGGATCGGGTCGGGGAGGGATCGCGGGTTGTTGGTCTGCCAGACGGACAGAGCGGCCCAGCCGACACCGTACACCCACACGAGAACGGCGTGACGGTGCGAGAGGAGAAGGGTGGACACGGCGATGAGAAACGCCAGTCCTGCGATGGCCACAGCGGGAATGGCGATCGTGGTCAGCGTCAGACCCACCACGGTGGCGTCGGCAAGGAGTGCCCTTGCTACGCGGCGATCGTCCTGGCGACGCCCAATTTGCGCATGGACGGCAAGCAACGTCGTGACGATTGCGAGCCGTGCCGCCTCCGGGGATCCGGACAGGAGGAACATCAACGTGGTGAGGGAGGCCGCACTCGCAGAAAGCCAGACTCGCATCCTCAGGTACAAGGTAACGAGCCTGCCGTCGTCGGTGCGGGCCCAGCCGCGGCCCTGGGGCAGAATGGTCACGTGTGTGTATATCGGCAGCGTGGCCGATGAAATGAGTACTTCTCGGTCGCAACGTCGATACGCGTTTCTGCGACATTGCATGGTCCATACGCATATGCGTATAATCCATGGATCATGAAGACTGCTGCGCGGCGGCGAGCGATTCGCCGCATCATCACGACGCTGGACGTGTCGAGCCAGCATGAGCTGGCGGATCTGTTGACGGATGAGGGATTTGCAGTAACCCAGGCGACCGTCTCCCGGGACCTGAAGGAACTCGGAGCAGTCAAGGTTCGCGGGCAGGGGAACGAATTCGTCTATGCCTTACAGACGATGCGGAGAGATGACGGTGGCTTGGACCGGGTTCTGGCCGAATTCGCCAACGAAATCAAGGCGAGCGGCAATCTCGTTGTGGTGAAGACACCTCCGGGTGCAGCCCAAGTACTGGCCGGATCAATCGACCGTTCCGGTCTCGACGGTGTCCTCGGCACGGTTGCCGGAGATGACACCGTACTGATCGTGGCGGATGAGCAGCATGGTGGGAATTGGCTTGCCAAGACACTCGAACAGATCGGAGTTGGATGATGAAGGTCGTATTGGCGTACTCCGGTGGATTGGACACGTCGATCATTCTCAAGTGGTTGATCGAGGAGTACGACGCGGAGGTGATCGCATACACGGCAGACGTCGGCCAGGGCGAAGAGGTCGAAGAGGCCCGCGTCAAAGCGCTGAAAACGGGTGCCGTGGAGGCGATCACGGAAGACCTTCGGGACGAATTCGTCAGTGAGTACGTATTGCCTGCCCTTCGTGCCAACGCGGTGTACGAATGGTATTACCTGCTGGGGACCTCTCTTGCCCGCCCCGTGATTGCCAAGGGGATGGTGCGGGTGGCCGAGGCCATGGGTGCAGATGCGATTGCACATGGTGCGACTGGAAAAGGCAACGATCAGGTTCGGTTCGAACTCTCTGCGTATGCTCTCAAGCCGGACATCCGGGTGATCGCACCGTGGAGAGAGTGGGACCTCAAAGGGCGCGCCGACCTCGTAGCCTATGCGGAGAGTCGGGGCATCCCGATCCCGGTGACACCGGAGAGGCCGTACAGCATGGATGCCAACATACTCCACATCTCCTACGAAGGGGGAGTCCTGGAAGATCCGTGGGTGGCTCCTCCCAAGGAGATGTTCCGCATGACCGTCGCTCCCGAGGACGGTCCCGAGGATCCCGAATGGGTGACGATCACGTATCGGAAGGGAGATCCCGTCGCAGTGAACGGCGAGGAACTCCAACCCACCGACCTGCTCGTTCTGATGAACGAGCTTGGCGGCAGGCACGGAATCGGACGGGTCGACATCGTGGAGAACCGCTTCGTGGGGATGAAGAGCAGAGGGGTGTATGAGACGCCCGGTGGGACGATCCTGCAACATGCCCACAAGGCGGTCGAGTCGATCACACTCGACCGTGAGGTCGCTCATCTGCGCGATGAACTCGTTCCCCGTTACGCGGACATGGTCTACAACGGATTCTGGTTCGCTCCAGAACGTGAAGCGCTTCAGGCGTTCATGGACAACATACAGGGTCGTGTCTCCGGTGATGCTCGCCTCAAGCTGTACAAGGGTCAGGTAACCGTGGAGGGCAGACGATCCGACCGCTACGCCCTCTACGATCAGGCGACGGTGACCTTCGAAGAGGACGATGTGTACGACCAGGCAGACGCAGCCGGGTTCATCCGTCTGCAGGGACTGCGGCTGCGCACCCTCGCCGAGCATCGTCTGGGGGAGGGTGAGTGACACTCTGGGGAGGCCGATTCGAGGAGCCGCCCGACGAAGCCATGTGGCGGTTTACCGTCGACCATGCAGACCGGCGACTTCTCGGCGTGGACATCGAGGGTTCACTCGCGCATGTGAAGATGCTCGGCGAAGTGGGAATCCTCTCTTCTGAGCAAGCCGATCGGTTGGTGGAAGGCCTCGTCGTGGTTCTCGAGGAATCCGAGAACGACGGGTTCATGTTCTCCGCGACCGACGAGGATGTCCACTCCGCCGTCGAACGGCGCCTGTACGAACTCGTTGGTCCACTTGCCGGCAAGCTTCACACGGGGCGGTCCCGCAACGATCAGATTGCGCTCGACACGCGCCTGTATCTGAAGCGGGCGGCCTTCGATCGGATCGCCCAGATACGGTCGCTGGTGGGTGTGCTCGTTCAGGCAGCCGAAGATGTCGGGTCCGTGGTGGTTCCCGTCTACACGCACCTGCAGCAGGCGCAGGCTATTCCGCTGGCACATCATCTGCTCGCGTACGCTTGGATGCTTCGCAGAGATGCGGACCGGTTTGGTGGCGTGATGGCCAGACTGGATGTCTCTCCCCTTGGAGCCGGTGCGGCAGGGGGAAGCAGCTTGCCGTTGGACCCGCGATCGGTCGCGGATTCGCTCGGCATGGCGGCGGTGTTCGAGAACTCGATCGAGGCCGTCGGATCTCGCGACATCGTGGCCGAGTACACATTCTGTGCAGCACAATCGATGGTGACGCTGTCGCGATTGGCGGAGGAACTCGTGCTGTGGGCTACGAGTGAGTTCGATTGGCTGACATTCTCCGACAGATACTCGACGGGTTCGTCGGCGCTGCCACAGAAGAAGAATCCCGACATCGCTGAACTCGTGCGGGGCAAGAGCGCACGGGTCATCGGGGATGTCGTGTCGATTCTGACCCTCCAGAAGGGTCTTCCGATGGCCTACAACCGAGATCTTCAGGAAGACAAGGCGGCCGTATTCCATGCCGACGACGTGCTCGCCGGCGCGCTGGAGGTTCTGGCCGGGTTGCTGACGAGTGCCGAGTTCCATGCTCCGGAGCCGTCGTCGTGGGTTGCGGCCCTGGACCTTGCCGAAGCACTGGTTGGCCGAGGCGTGCCGTTCCGCGAGGCCCATCAATCGGTGGGGGAACTGGTCGCCCGATTGGTGTCGGAGGACAGGAACCTGTCGGATCTCTCGGTGGACGAGCTGACTTCCTCACATGGGCTGTTCCAGCCGCAGGATCTGGACTTGCTCGATCCGAAGGGGAGTGTCCAGCGGCGCAGGTTGGATGTCCAGGTTGCAGACCAGATCGCCCACCTGCGCGATTGGCTGAATTGAGCCTGGACACACCGGTTTGGTCCGAGCCCTGAGGGTTTCCCCACAGGTAGGCTGATCGGCATGGATGATGCCGCCCGCTATCGGAACAACTACCAGGACGAGATCGACGGGGCCGCCCAGTACCGGTTGCTTGCCGATCTCGAGACGGATCCGCATCTGGTCGAGGTCTATCGCAAGTTGGCCGACACCGAAGAGCGGCACGCCTCGTTTTGGGTGGAGCGTCTGGAAGCGCTCGACAAAGCCGTACCGCCGGCGAAACCCTCATTGAAGGCTCGCTTGGTCATGTCGCTGGCTCGGAGGGTCGGACCGCAGGTACTCGTCGGCGTCATGGCGGCCTCCGAAAAGGCAGGCCAGACGATGTACGACGAACAGCCCGAGACCGAAGGAGAAGGGATGCGGGCGGACGAGCGATCACATGCGCGCATCCTCTCCGCACTCGCTGGTGAAGCCACGAACGGTGTCGAGGGCAGTGTTCTTGCCCGGATCGAAGGCCGGCACAGAACCGTCGGAGGGAACGCTCTCAGGGCAGCGGTGCTGGGTGCAAACGACGGTCTCGTGTCGAACCTGGCTCTGATCATGGGCGTCGCCGGTGCAACTTTCTCGCGAGACTCGGTGTTGATCGGAGGGCTTGCCGGCTTACTCGCCGGTGCGGCGTCCATGGCGCTCGGCGAGTGGCTGAGCGTTCAGTCTGCGCGTGAACTGGCCACGAAGCAACTGGAAATCGAAGCCGAGGAGCTGGAGGCGATGCCGGAAGAGGAGGCCGAGGAACTCGCTTTGATCTATCAGGCAAAGGGACTCCCCGAGGACAGGGCCAGAGAACTCGCGGCGCACATCATGCAGGATCAGGAAACCGCTCTGAATACGCTCGCTCGTGAGGAGTTGGGCATCGACCCCGACGAGATGGGAGGGAATCCATGGGAGGCCGCCGGGACGTCCTTCTTCCTGTTCGCCTTTGGGGCGATCGTTCCCGTGACCCCCTTCTTCTTCGGCGGTGGAACGGTCGCGATCGCGTGGAGCATGGCTCTCTCGGGTGTAGCTCTGTTCGTGACCGGGGCCGGGATCGCTCTGCTCACGGGGAGGAGCATCGTGTTCTCGGGAATGCGTCAGATGATCTTCGGCCTCGTCGCGGCCGGGATCGTGTTCGGGATCGGAACGCTGCTCGGTGCGGCGATTGCCTGAGTCGCTACGCTCACGCCCATGAATCCTTCGGCACGGCGGCAACGCCTCTTCGAGCTTCTTGGCGATGGGATCGCGATTCTTCCGGCAGCCAAGGAGACGACCAGAAACAGCGACACCGAATATGAGTTTCGCCAGGACAGTGACTTCTACTACTTGACCGGTTTCGAGGAACCCGGCGCGATCGCCGTGTTCAATCCATCGGAGTCTGCCGAGCGGTATGTGCTGTTCGTCCGTCCCCGGGACAAGGAGCAAGAGACCTGGGTCGGCCGCAGGGCCGGTGTCGAGGGAGCCGTCGAGCAGTTCGGGGCGGATATGGCCTATCCGTTGAGTGAATTCGAAGAACGCCTCCGGGGGTACCTGATCGGGCGACCGATGCTGTACTGCCGGACAGATACGGCAGAGAGGATTCTCGGGCCACTGGGCGCCGCACGAACATTTCATCTCAAGGATGGCAGGCCCGTGCCCGTCGGAATCGGCGAGCTTGCATCGCTACTCGCAGAGATGCGGCTCCGAAAGGACTCGACCGAGATTGACCTCCTTCGAAGGGCGGCCGCCATCACTGGAGCAGGCCATCTCGAAGCGATGAAGTTCGCGAAACCGGGAGTCGGCGAGGATCGAGTCCAAGCGGTGATGGAGTATGTGTTCCGTGCCGGGGGATCCTCCCGCAACGCCTACCCTTCCATCGTTGCCTCCGGTCCAAATGCCTGCATTCTTCACTACGTCGAGAACGACAGGCAGATGCAGGACGGAGACCTCCTCCTGATCGACGCAGCCGCCGAATACGGGTATATGGGGGCCGACGTCACACGTACCTTCCCGGTCAACGGGAAGTTCACTGCGCCGCAAGCTGCCGTCTACGAAGTCGTGCTCGCCGCGCAGAGAGCCGCGTTCGACGAGGTCCTCGTCGGGGCGACCTACGAGCGAATGCACCTTGCTGCCCGGAAGGTCATCACCGAGGGACTCGTTGAGCTGGGCTTGCTGCCGAAGGGAACCGACCAGTCGATCGCCATGCACCACTATCGCGAGTTCTTCATGCACGGGACCGGCCACTGGCTCGGCATGGATGTTCATGATGTGGGCGCGTACAAGAACGCCGCCGGTTCTCGGGTGCTGGAGTCAGGCATGGTCTTCACGGTCGAGCCGGGGATCTACATCGATCCGGAGCGGGAGGTCGGCAAGTTCGCGCTCCTCGAATACGACCTGGACGATTGGATGGAGCGACGGTATCGGCTCGGCACGGAAGCTGCCCGCAAGGTCGAGGCCGAGGAACGTGACGAAGCGGGGTACGTGGAGCACGCTATCCCCACGGAGTTTCGCGGGATCGGTGTGAGGATCGAAGACGACTTGCTTGTCACGTCGGACGGGTACGAAATCCTCACGGCAGATGTTCCCACGGCGCTCGGCGATGTAGAAGAGGTATGTTCCCTGCAGTCGGCTCTCGGGTAGTCGAGAACGCCTGAAATTGCCCGATGGATGCCACGTGTCGGGTGCCAAGGACGAAGCGGGCCAGATACTGCTTCACATGACGTTCCGGCTGCCGATACAGACTGAATGAGCGTAGCGACCCTCAAAGGGACGTTCGATAGTTTTCCCTTGCCGGAGGTACTCCGTCTCGTTGCCGCGTCCGAGGAGACAGGGTTGCTCCAGGTGGATTCCCCGAAGCTTGGCGGCAGGATCTTTATCGTCGATGGGCAGATTGCGTACGCGACCACCCGCTCCGATGATCAACTCATCGACGATCTCGCCCGGATGGAGCACATCAGCGAGGAAGAGCGAGAGGCGATTGAACGCCGGGCCGTCCATCTCGAGGATGTCTTGAGTTCCCGGGCCGCTGTGCTCGGCATCTTCTTCGGAAATCAGGTGACCGAAGTACTCGTGCGCTTGCTCACCTTGGCAGAGGGGAGTTTCTCATTTGACGTCGGGGTCATGATGAAGCACCAAACCACCTACCGGGTCGACGTCGAAGTCGCCATGGAAGCCGCGACGGTGCGTTCCATAGAGTGGGACGAGATCCACAAGGTCGTTCCAGGAGTGGACACCTCCTTTCGAATGGCGCCGGCAATCGGCCGCGATATTACGATTGATCCGCATCGTTGGGCGATTCTCGCTGCCTTGGCCACGGTGAGAACCCCGCGCGAAATCGCCATCGCGTTGAAGATCTTCGAGTTCGATGCGGCCAAGGCGTTGGCGGAACTTGCGACGTCCGGACTGATTGTGATCGAGGAACGGCGATCGGAACCGGAGGTCGCCACTGAAGGTGCATTGGACCATCGACCGGAGGGTCTGGTCTCCGGGAAACCGGAGATGACGTCCGAAGAAGCAGCCGAGCTGCTCGGCTCTTTCATCGCCCTCGCCGACAGACCGGAAACCAAGCCGACCGAGCCGGAACCTGCACCCGAAGAACCGGCAGCGGAAGAAGATATCGACCTCGCCCGACGCTGGAGGCAGCTACGCAAGGACCGCAGATCAGCGGAGGGCTGAGCGGTCTTCGATGACGGTCCCGGCCTTCGGTCGCCATCACCGTTCAGGCGAGTGGGGGATGACGATCCGCCCAAGGTTGGGCTGCCTCGAGTTGTCCGGCGAGCCTCAGCAGCGTCGCCTCATCTCCGTATCTGCCGACGAATTGGACGCCGATGGGCAGGCCCGAGGCATTCCAATGGAGGGGAACCGACATGGCCGGCTGTCCCGTCAGGTTGAACAGCATCGTGTTGGGAACGGGGTCCATCTGCTCGCCTGCCATCTGGTCCAGGATGAAGTCCAATACCTTGCGGGCCGGGAAACGACTGACGGCCTTGATCGCCAAAGCGTCGCGCCGGGAAGGCTGGAGCTCTCCGATCTTCACGGGAGGCCGACCGAGTGTCGGTGTGAGCAAAACGTCGTAGGTCTCGTGGAAGATGGCGATTCTCCGAGCATCTTCCTGAGTTGTGACCAGAAGAGAAGCGAGTTCGTCGCCTCGGGTCTTTCGCCCGATCAGCATCATGAGCCAGGTCACCGGTTCGAAGAAGCCGGGCACCGGTTTCTTGCCGATGAGATGGGCTGCGTAGTCGATGTCGGCGGCCAGGCCGGTGGCCACGATTCGCAGATACGCCTCCACCATCCTTGCCTTGTCGAACGGCGGGCATGCCTCTTCGACCTGATGTCCGAGGCTCTCCAGGAGAGCGGCCGCCTTTTCGGCCGCCTCGACGCAGTCGGGATGCGTGGTCGTGCCGAACAGGGATTCCGTACAGAGGGCTACGCGCAGACGCCCCGGATCTGTGTGAGCTTCTTCGAGGAACGGGCGCTCCGGTGCCGGCGCGATCAGAGGCTCGCCGACTGCAGGCCGGGACGAGATGTCGAGCATTGCGGCACTGTCGCGCACGCTGCGGCTCAGAACGTGTTCCTGGACGAGGCCGAGCCAGGTTCCGTCGAAGTGTGGCCCCATGGGATTGCGACCTCTGGATGGTTTCAGGCCGAATAACCCGCAGGCAGATGACGGAATGCGAATCGACCCGCCGCCGTCGCCGCCATGGGCTGCGGGAACGAACCCGGCGGCGACGGCGGCTGCGGAGCCCCCGCTCGAGCCTCCCGGAGTGTGATCGACATTCCATGGGTTGCGTGTCGGACCTCGCAGGGCGGGTTCGGTGACAGCTACCAGACCGAACTCGGGGGTGTTCGTCTTGCCGAGAACGAGAAGGCCCGCCTTGCGGTAGCGCGACACCAGCACCGAGTCCTCGTCGGCAACGGAGAATTCGAGAAAGCGCGACGAAGCGGTCGTCGGTTCACCCTCGTAGAGCGCCGTGAGGTCCTTGAGGAGGAACGGGACCCCGGCGAAGGGCCCGTCGAGCGTCTGCTTCGCCTGGGCGAGTGCCCGGTCGTACATCTTGTGGACGACTGCGTTCAGGCGGGGGTTGAACTGTTCGATGCGAGAGATCGCCGCCTCGACGAGTTCACGAGGGTGTACGTCACCACTTCTGACCAGATCGGCAAGGCCGATGGCGTCGTACTCGGTGTATTCGGCAAAGACTGTCACTGGGGGTCACCTCCGCCACCCAGCCTACGCACTTCGCCGTTCGGCAGGCTCGTATCAGTTCACGAGGCGGATCGTCAGTGGATAGCGGTAGTACTCACCGTTCGACGTCTGAATCGCGCCGATGATCACCAGCACGAGCCAGGCGATCAGGACGACGGGGAGCAGCACAAGGCCGATGGCAACGAATATCAACAGTCCCGAAACGATGCCATAGATCATGAAAGAGATGTTGAAGTTCAGTGCTTCTTTCCCGTGGTAGTCGATGAACGGATCTTCATCCTTCTTGAGGAGCCAGACGACGAGTGGCCCGATGACCGAGGGGATACCGACGATATTGACCAGTGCCGACAGATGTGCGATGACCGCCCAATTCTTCGCTTCCTGGCTGATCGGTTGGGGGACAGTTGGCTGAGATTCCACGATAACTCCTCTCCTCATCTGCAGTCTGCCAGGTTGTCGTCGATTCCGACACGTTCGAGATCGAGGCAACCCCGAGTCATGTGGGGCGTGTATCCAGGCGCACCCGTCGTGTTCGCCGCCATTCTCTTCGCCTGTACGGCAACCCAGTCAATCCTCGCGTGCTGCGAGGGGGAACGTGAGAGTATCTCTGTCTGATTGATCAGGTCCGGGTCGAGGTCGCGGTTCTGATCGATTCAGGCGGGTCGAGGGTCCTGATCGCCTCCATCGTCGAATTCCCCAAAGGCATCTGAAGGATCCTGGGTTGCGTGGGGGTGAACTCGGAGCTCTCCCCTGGCTGCTGCACGCAGTGTGCGATAGAGGGGGGAGTCTTCGAGCGGTGTCGACGGCAAGGGAAGCGGGATGTCGACGACGACGGCTCCTTCCTCGAGTCGGCGATCGATATCCCATTGTTCGAGCGCTTGCATGACGACGGCGTTCTGTGGGGAGACCCACGCCCGGAATCGCCGAATACCATGTTCGGAGGCGGTCTCGGCGACGAGGCGTAGGAGGATTCCACCGAGTCCTCTGTGCTGGTACCGGTCGAGAACGACCACGGCGGCTTCCGCAGCGCCGGGTTCGAACTGTGCGTAGCGGCCGACACCGATGCCACGCGGCTGCGGCGTCGAGACATCAAAGGCAACCCAGGCGAAGTGGGTGTCGTAGTCGACGTTCGTCAGATAGGTGAGCTCCTGATTGCTGAGTGTGTCGACCGACCGGAGGAATCTCAAGTAGCGGGATCGGGGAGAGAGTTCTTTGAGCCCCTCGGCGAGTCGCGGGCCGTCTTCAGGGATGATTGGTCGTATGCGGACCGGCGTTTCATCGCGGAGGCGGACGTCGAGGGTCCGTGACATGATGAACGGATCCGACTCTTTCATGTCCGGGCAATCGGCGCCACGTACAACAGGATCATCAGAAAGTGAGCGACTGACCCCGAGATGACCAGGACGTGGAACACCTCGTGGTAGGAGAACACCCGCGGAGAGAGGCGGGGGCGTTTGGTCACCAGCAGGATCATCCCCGTGCTGTAGAAGATCCCGCCGAGTATCAGGAGTGCGACAGCCCCGGCGCTCAGTCGATCCAGGAGGCGTGGGAGCGGGACGATGGCGAACCATCCCATCACCATGTAGAGCGTGATAGAGAGCCAGTTCCTGACTTTCGGAAAGAACACCTTCTGGAAGATCCCTGCTGCTGCAGTGCCCCAGACGAGCGACAAGGTCGCCCATTTGAGGGATCCGGAGAGAACGTTGAATGCGATCGGGGTGTAGGTGCCTGCAACGAGCAGGAAGATCATCGAGTGGTCGAGGCGCTGCATACGCTGCTTCCAGCGTCTCCTCCATGGGACCGAGTGATACAGAGAACTGGTCGTGTACAACGCAACGGCGCTGAGTCCGAACGCGATCATGGAGATCATGCGCGGCGTGTCCCACGCAGTGCGTATGGCGAGAGTGACCAAGGCCACGGCCGAGGCCACGGCCGCAGCGCCGTGAAGGAACCCGCGAACCGGATTGTGCATTCGTCCCAATGTTGTTCGTTCCACGCCCAGAGTTTACCGAGGTGGGTGGGGTCGGGATACGGGTAGCATTGGTCTGTGAAGTCCGAGCGTCTCCTCCGGCCCGTCTACCGGCTATACGAAGACAGCGTGCTTCGTGGCCTTCCGGCTGATCGGCTGCCCCGCCACATTGGCATCATCCTCGACGGTCATCGTCGGTACGCCCGGGCCGAAGGGTTGGCCGACTATGCGGCGAGCTATCGGGCCGGAATGCGCAAGTTCGAGGAGTTCATCGGCTGGGCCGAGCAGATCGAGATCCCTGCGATCACCGGATGGCTCCTGTCGAAGGAGAACCTGGCAAGACCGGACGAGGAGCTGGAGCCGTACTTCGACGTCCTGATCGGACTCTTCGCACGTCTGCCGGAGATAGCGGCACGCAACGACCTGCGGGTCCGGTTCATCGGGAGTCTCGGACTGCTTCCCGACACGTTGACCGCGGCAGCGAAAGAGGTCGAAGAGCAGGCAGGGAGCGGGAGCAGGCGCTTGACGATTGCCATGGGATACGGCGGCAGACAGGAGATCGTCGACGCGTGCCGAGACCTCGTGTCCGCGCTTGCCGATCAGGGCATTCCTGCCGCTGAGATCGCCGACAGGATCGACGCAGAGGGGATCGGAACCCACTTGTACACGGCCGACTTGCCCGATCCTGACCTCGTCATTCGTACGAGCGGCGAATCGCGCTTGTCCGGATTCCTCCTCTGGCAATCCGCATACGCAGAGTACGCGTTCGTGGACGTTTACTGGCCCGCGTTTCGGCGTGTCGACTTTCTTCGAGCGCTGCGCGATTTTTCCCGGAGGGACCGACGATTCGGCAGGTAGGTGGGCCGTTCCTCGGCGGGGATGATCGCCGTGGTCGTGCGCTGAGCCCGAACCAGGCTCATGCGCTCCTCACTCGACACTCTGACTCGTCGAGATGTCTGCAAGAGTCGGCGCGCTCCCCGATCAGATTGCCGCAGGCTGCGACTCGGAGTTTTCGAAGAACGACAGGTCCGAAGTGCTTCCGGTGATGATTGAGGTCTGCGGGATGGAGACGCTTGGCGATGGGAGCAGCTCATCGGCCGGAAAGCGAATGCCCCTACAACCGGTGCGACCGCCTTCGGGGAAGGCGGTCGCTATCGTCGGGCTAACTGCGGGAGGTTGGCTAACACCGATGTTATCGACATTCGGGAGCAGGACTTGAGCGATTTGTGTCGACATCTCATCGAGCATTCTTTGCGGACCGATGGGCCGTTTCTGCTTCGGTCCGGGATCGAGAGCGATTGGTATCTCGATGCCCGCCAGACCACCTTCGATGGGACGGGGGCTCGGTTGGTGGCGGAGGCGGTCCTCGACGTTCTGGCGTCTGGTGTCCAGGCAGTCGGGGGGATGACGATGGGTGCGGATCCGATTGCCGTATCCACCGCGATCGTCGGTACGGAACGGGGACTCGACCTGCGGGCATTCTCCATTCGCAAGCAGGATAAGGACCATGGTGTGCGCGGTCGGTTGGTGGGTGCGGTTGCTTCCGGGGATAGCGTCGCCATCGTGGAAGACACGACCAGCACAGGAGGCGCCCTGGCGGAAGCCGTCGACGTCGCCGTAGGGCATGGGCTCGTCGTCGTTCAGGCGATCGCCCTGGTCGACAGGAGTGGTGGAGCGGCTGATCGGCTGATCGCCGAGCGTGGGGTACCGTATGTTGCACTGGTCCGTCCCGTGGACCTGGGAGTTGTCGAATGAATCGACTAGTGGTCGAACGGTCCGCACTGCGGATGTGGCTCCTCTCGCTTCTCGGGGTTCCGTTCATCCTTGTCGGTCTCGACCTGCTGGCCGAACAGCACTTCATCAACGCGTTCGGTGCACTCGTCTACGGCGCGGAGCAAATCCCGGCCTTCGAGCCGAGAGATGAGATCTTCGCCATCGTCTCGGTACTGGCGGGATTGGCAATGGTGATCTGGGGATTGCGAGACCTCGTCCTTCCACGGAAGTTGATCGTTGCCGACGAAGCAGGACTCCGGATCGCCCTTCGAGGCCCCCTTCGGCGCGCCGTGTCGATCCCCTGGAACGAGGTGGGTGATCTCCGTGCGGAGATGGCCGACGAGGATGGAGAGGTGCGTTCGGTGCTGGTCGTGGAGATCTCCGACCCAGAGGGGCTTCCTACCGACCCGTGGTCGGCACGTTGGGAGGGTCCAGCGACGCTCATGATCGAGAGCTCAGGATGGTCACAGAGCGCCAAGAGTGTCGCCGCCGCGCTGCGGGAGATCCGAGAGTCGATCCCCACCGAATCGGAACGGACGTCTTGAGAAGAGGGTCGCTCTCATGCTGATCGGAGCCCACGTTCCCGGCGCGGACCCGATCGGGGAGGCGTCGGCACGAAGCGCCGATACGGTGCAGATCTTCCTCTCGAACCCGCAGTCGTGGAAGAAGCCCCTCGAGCGGGAGGACGCCGCCGAGCTGGCAGCGTCGGAACTGCCGATCTACGTGCACGCGCCGTACTTGATCAACGTGGTCTCACCGAACAACAGGGTGCGCATCCCGAGTCGAAAGATACTCGCCGACACGATTGCCGCGGCAGAGGCGATCGGTTCGGTTGGAGTCGTCGTTCACGGGGGCCATGTGACCGGCGACAGCACGTTCGAAGAAGGATTGGAGCGGTGGAGGAAGGCGCTCGAGCCGATCGAGTCTGCGGTCCCGATCCTGATCGAGAACACGGCGGGTGGGGGAAATGCGATGGCCCGCAGAGTCGAGGACATTGCCCGGCTATGGGAGGCCGTGGGTGCTCTCGGTGTCGGACTCTGCCTCGACACCTGCCATGCGTGGGCTGCCGGCGAGGATCTCGACGGGATCGTCGATCGGGTCATGGCGGCAACGGGAAGGATCGATCTCATCCATCTGAACGATTCTCGTGATCCGTTCGACAGCCGTCGCGACCGGCATGCAAACCTCGGGGAAGGCGAGATCCCCGCCGACCTGCTGGTACAAGTCGTGCGCGACGCCGGCGCACCGGTGGTGGTGGAGACGCCGGGGGGAGCCGAGGCGCAGGCAGCCGACATTGCCTGGATTCGGGAGCGCCTTCGGAGATGACGGCGGTCGGCATCGCTCAGCAGATTCGCGGCCTGTTCTCAGTTAGTCGTCAGTAGTCGTCGCGCCGCCCTCTGTCGGGAACGCTTTGATGACTGATGACTGGCTACCCCTACTCGAGGAAGGTTCGCATCCTTTCGCGTTCCGAATCACCCGTCGAGATGAATTCGTCGACGAACCGGCGGGCGTCCTCGTCGTGGTATTGCACCGGCGGACTCTTCATGAAGTAGGCCGACGGGCCGAGCAGCGGTCCACCGATGCCTCGATCCTTCGCCAGCTTGGCGGTCCTGATCGCGTCGATGACAACGCCTGCCGAGTTGGGTGAGTCCCATACCTCCATCTTGAGTTCGACGTTCAGGGGCACGTCTCCGAAGGCGCTGCCCTCGAGCCGTATGTACGCCCACTTGCGATCGGTCAGCCATGGGACGTAGTCGGAGGGACCGATGTGAACATTGTGGTCTGCCAATTGATGGCTGAGCTGTGAGGTGACCGCCTGCGTTTTGGAGATCCTCTTCGATTCGAGCCGTTCGCGCTCGAGCATGTTCATGAAGTCCATGTTGCCGCCAACGTTGAGCTGAGAGGTCCGGTCGAGGTTGATGCCGCGGTCCTCGAAGAGGCGAGCGAGTTGCCGGTGAACGATGGTGGCACCTACCTGTGACTTGATGTCATCACCAACGATTGGGACACCTGCATCGCGGAAGCGTCGGGACCAGTCGCGGTTGGAGGCGATGAAGACGGGGATGCAGTTCACGAATGCCACCCCGGCCTCGAGTGCCGCTTCCGCGTACGACCGAGCAGCTATCTCCGAGCCGACGGGCAGGTAATTGACCAGCACGTCTGCTCCAGAGTCACGCAGTGCCTGGGCGACGTCGACCGGGTCCGCCGGGGACTCGTCGATCGTCTTTCGGTAGTAGGTGCCGAGCCCGTCGAGGGTCGGCCCACGCAGAACTTCGACGCCCATGTGGTCGACGTCTGCGAAGCGGTAGGTGTTGTTCTGCCCGTTCCACATCGCCTTCGACATGTCGACTCCGACCTTGGTGGCGTCTACATCGAACGCGGCCACAAACTCGAGATCACCAACGTGGTAGCTGTCCATCTTGACGTGCATCAGGCCGGGTACCGAGTTGCTCGGATCTGCCTCGCGGTAGTACTCGACGCCCTGGATGAGGGAGTTCGCGCAGTTACCCATTCCGGCGACCGCCACCCGTATCGTGCTCATTGATTGTTTCCCTTCGTTCATTCGTACGTGCGAGCCTTCGTGGGATTCCGACGGCGAATCGCCGCCTGTTCAGTTTCAATGAGTTCGTCGATCCAGGCGATATCCGCTTCGGTCCGGTGCGCCCCTCGTTCGATCAACGAGACCGTGTATCGGTCGATCCGCGCTCGTGTGCGATGCATCGTCTCGTGTAACGAGGCGCGAGCATCACTGGCCCGATCGGCAAGGATCATACGTCTCCGCTCCAGAAGCCGGAGACGCGTCTCGGGGTCGAGGTATCGGAAGAAGGCAACTCTGAGATTGAAACTGCGATCGTCCTCGTTCGCCGTTGTGCGCTCCTCGATGAGTTCGTGGAATCTGGTTTCTCCCGCAGCGGTGATCTGATAGACCTTCTTACGCTGCTGAGAATCGACCGCTTCGATGAGGCGGTGACGGTCGAGGCGTCTCAGCGCCGGATAGAGGGAGCCGAATGACACCGAACGCAGCCCGAGGTCTGCGAGACGGCGCTTCAGATCGTACCCGTGACGGGGTTCTTCTTTGAGAAAGCCAAGAATTGCGAGGTCAAGCAAAGTGATATCGTTATAGCGGTTCGATATAGCTTGCCACCGAGAGAGCGTCATGTCCAACGGGATGAGCGACGCGGGTGCAGAGGTCGAGGTTTGACCTTGTTCGCGATCCGTCACAGAATCGAGCTCTACAAGGAGGTCCCGGATTCCCGACGCGCTACTCATCGCCCATTCGACTGTCCGCTGGTTCGTGCTGGCGGGACTCGGCGCGACCGCGATCGCCGGAGTCACGCTGACCCTCCGCAGGGACGCGTGGGGACTCGGATATGGCCGAATCGTCTTCGTCACGCTTGGACTGATCGATCTCCAGGTCGTCTTGGGGCTGCTTGTGTGGATCACCAAGGGGGGATGGGACCTCTCGGTGTTCCGGGCCTATGTCCATCCGATCGGGATGCTGATCGCAGTTGCCGTGGCGCACATGGCAGCAGCGCGGGCAAAGAGGCAATCAGGCTATGCCGGTGTGCGCACCGCAGCCGCGGGCCTGTTGACCGCACTTGCGATCATCGTTCTCACGATTCCTCACAACGCGTGGCTCTGATCCGTCGCATTGGGCTCATCTTCATTCTTCTCCTGGTCGCGAGTTGTGCGACGAACCGGTACGGTCCCTGGTACACGCCTGCCGGCAACATCGTGTCCAACAGCATCATGGTCGAGTTCGAAGGGTTCAAGGACTGCGGAACGGACAAGGTGGTGTTCATTCGATTCCTCGGGCGGCAGTATGCCCACGATCGCGAAGGTCAGCTCGGCACCCTCACCGCCCCCGATGGCACGGTGCTCACCTATGCAGAACTCGACGGTCCTCCGGCGGGAAGCGAGGCCACCGGCGTCCGACACCAGGATCGGGAGATCTGGAGGGACTCTGCGGACATCGAAAACTACCTGTATATCGTCTACGACAGTGGATTCACGCAACGATGGCCGAGAGCAGAGGTTCGTTGCGAACGATGATACGGGGAGCCTGCTGAGCAAGCAGCGGCCGGCGGCCGGCAAGGGCCAGCTCCCTCGCCCCGCAGTCTTGCTGCGTCACTCGTCGCGATACGAAGTACCAGATACGAAATACGGCTCGCATGGCGAACCGACGCGAGTCGGTAACGTGTGATCAGCAAAACGAGGAGGGGCCGTGACCTTTGACTTGACCCGCCATGAAACGGTGTTCGTACTGACGATGGACGAGGGAGACAATCGCTTCAACCGCCGGTCCTTGGAGCGAATCAATGACTTTCTCGATCAGGTCGAGAAGATCGACGGACCTGCGGCACTGGTGACGACCGGAAGCGGCAAGTTCTATTCGAACGGTCTCGACCTCGATTGGGTGTTGAGCGGCAAGGCCGACATGTGTTTCCAAGAGCTGGCGATGGCGACGCAGCAACTCCTGGCCCGGACCTTGACTTTTCCGCGTCCCACGGTGGCCGCGATCAATGGGCACTGTTTTGCCGCCGGCGCCATGTGGTCACTCGCACACGACTTTCGTGTGATGCGTGCCGACAGGGGGTTCTGGTCGATGCCGGAAGTGGATATCAAGATTCCGTTCACCGAAGGTATGGCGGCGCTGATTCAGGCACGACTCTCACCGCAGGTGGCTCACACGACCATGACGACGGCACGCCGCTATGGGGGTGCAGAAGCAGCCGATGTGGGGATCGTCGAATGTGCCGTACCCGAGGATGCCGTACTCTCGACGGCCATTGAGATGGCTGCAGAACTTGCGAAGAAGGACCCAACGACGTTGGGAGCGATCAAGCAGGGTATGTACGCATCCGTCGTCGAGGCGCTGACGGGGTGAGATCAGGCGCAGTCGGGGGTACTGCCGACGGTCAGGTGTCGGTTGCTCCGTGTCGACGAGGCGTCCGAGCCGTGACCCCTACGCACCGAGCAAGAACGTGGTGTGGGCGGTCCACGATACGCTGTCGGTGACCATGAGGGCGACGGTCTGGGCGACCGAGTCGAGCGGGAGATACGGGGACACGTCGGCGACGATCTGTCGTGCGACGACGTCACTGGAGGTACGCGCGACCGTCACATGGGGAACGAGGTCGTCGTACTTGCCTTCATACGGTTTGGCTTCGGGCCAACGTCTCACGAGCATCTCGGTGAGCGCATTGAACGGCTCACTGGGTTTGGTGGTGAGATACACGATGTCCGGCCATCGGCGTACCTCGGTGAGAGAGAACGCGAACGGATGGACGTTCCGGAACAGATCACCGAGCGATCGCAGGGTCGCCTCATCGAGACGATTCGGTGGGAGGAACGGGTACAGGACGGTGACGTGGGCGGGGATGCCGATGAGAGCGGACGGATCAAACAGGGTTCTCCAGTGTTCGATCACGCGCTCGGCTTCGGGAACTTCGATCAGCAGCGCCGACTCGACCAGCATCACTCGTGCAGCAAGGTGAGCAGCAGCACGGTCGGTTCGAGGGCGTAGACCGCGTGGGTGAGGCCCGCGGGCAGGTACGTCCATGAACCTTGCCCGGCCTCGACGATATCCGCTCCGAGGGTCAGGCGGACCTCGCCGGAGATCACCTGGATGATCGCGGGCATCGAAGCCGTGTGATCGGTGAGTTCCTGATCGGCGTCGAATCCGAAGACGACGACGCGGATGTGGTCATTCTTGTACACGACCTTGCTGAGCGTCCCGTCAACCGGGATGTCCACGTTCAGCGCGGGAATGAAGGTGTGGTCGGCCATGGGGGGAACCGTAGCGTCCAAGGATTCGATAGGGCGGTAGGCTGGGTGTTCCACCGGTCAGGGCGACCCACCGAGGCGGCCGAGTCCGATATGTGGGCACGACATTCCGAAGAGATCCCCCAACCCGTCGCGGTGGGGAGAAGAGGAGCCGCTCATGGCAGGCAAGATCACCGTTCCGCTCGTTCGATCGCGCAAAGGTGGCGAGAAACTGGCCATGGTCACCGCCTATGACACGCCGGGGGCGCGCATCGCCGATGCCGCGGGTGTCGACATGATTCTCGTGGGAGACTCTCTTGCCAACGTCGTATTGGGATACGGGAACACACTGAAGGTGGACGTCGATGTGATGGTCCATCACACGGCCGCGGTTGCCAGAGCGGACACGAACGCGCTCGTGATAGGGGACATGCCGTGGATGAGCTATCACGTGTCGACGGAGGATGCTGTTCGCAACGCCGGCCGCTTCGTTCGCGAAGGCGGGGCCGAAGCGGTGAAACTCGAAGGGGGACGTAAGCGGATCCCCGTCATCAAGGCGATCCTCGACGCAGAGATCCCGGTGATGGGCCACCTGGGCCTGACTCCACAGTCGGTACACGCCATGGGCGGATACAAAGTTCAGGGCAAGGCGAGCTCCGCAGCCAGGGAGCTGCTCACAGACGCCGTCGCACTCGCCGAAGCAGGGGTGTTCTCGATGGTGCTCGAAGGGATCCCCGGTCTGCTCGCCGAGCTGGTCACCAAGGAAGTGCCGGTTCCGACGATAGGGATTGGCGCCGGCATCGACACCGATGGGCAAGTGCTGGTGTTCCACGATGTGCTCGGACTGAGCACCGGGCACCTTCCCAAGTTCGTTCGGCAGTACGCGAATCTGTATGAGGTCGCAGTCGATGCACTACAGCGCTACGTTGCCGACGTGCGATCCGCAGGATTCCCCGGCGACGACGAGACCTACCACATGAGTGAACAAGCCGCCGCGGAGCTTCTGGGAACATGAACCGGCTGGTCGCGGGGATGGTGCTGCTGCTGGTGGCCGGTTGCGGGTCCGGAGCAGGGACGACCGTGAGTTCGATACCCGATCCCACGTCAGCCGTTCCTCGAACGGGTTCGTGGAACGGCTTCGGGACCCGACAGATCAGCCTGGACGGGACTCCACTCATCGTGGCCGTGGCCTCGACTCCCGATGAGCGAATCAAGGGGCTGAGCGGCGTTTCGGACCTGGGCGGGATCGACGGCATGTTGTTCATCTTCGATGGGTCGTCGACGGAGAAGTTCTGGATGAAGGACACGTTGATCGATCTCGACATTGCGTTCTTCGATACGCTCGGTCGGCTCATTACGGTCACGACGATGCCCGTATGCACGGAGGACCCGTGTCCCACCTACGGTTCCGCCGGTCCGTACCGATGGGTTCTGGAAGCACCGGCGGGGCATGCTCTGGCCGGCGTCGGTCAGGGGTCGGTCCTCGTTCCCTGACCGGGGCCAACGTCTTGGATGGAGAGGACACGAGGGTGATTCCCGGCGGCGCCGCCGGATACCTGGGTGGCCTGTGCGAGAGGAGCTGTCCAGCAGGCGGACCGCGCATCGCCGTGATCCCGCGATGTTGCGAAGTTGGGAAAACCACCTTGCGGTTCGGCTTTCGGGCAGTGATCGAGTGCGGCTACACTCCAACCGCTTCCCTCGGCAGATCGCCGAACCCTGCTCCGTCGACTGGCGGGGCCTTCCGCGAGAGCGGACGTCCAAAGGAGGTGGAATGCGAAGCTATGAATTGATGACCATTCATCGGCCTGAGCTGGCCGAGAGCGACTACCTGAAGCTCGTCGAGCAGACTGAGGAGTTTCTCCGCAGTCGCGGAGGGACCGTAGGCGAGCGGGATCTCTGGGGAAAACGTCGCTTTTCGTACGAGATCAATCACTTGCACGAGGGGTACTACTCGGTGCTTCACTTCGAGGCCGAACCCGATGTTGTGGACGATCTCGACCGAGTGCTGCTTCTGGCGGATCTGGTTGTCCGCCACAAGATCATTCGACCCGAGAACTGATCGACTGTTTCCTGTCACACCCCCATGACAGGATGGGCGGTGGAGACCGGGCGGCAAAGGAGAGAACCATGGCGACGAACACCGTGACGGTGATTGGCAACCTCGTAGAGGATCCGGAACTGCGCTTCACTCCGTCTGGTATTGCAATGGCGAAGATTCGTGTAGCAGTGAATCGGCGCTGGAGAGATCAGGCTGGAGAGTGGCAGGAGCAGACGAGCTTCTTCGGTGGCACGCTGTGGCGTGAAGCGGCCGAGAATGCGGCCGAGTCGCTGCAGAAGGGGGCCAGAGTGATCATCACGGGCAGCCTCGAACAACGGCAGTGGGAAACCCAGGAAGGGGAGAAGCGCTCGGTCGTCGAACTGCGTATCGAGGAGATCGGGCCTTCCCTGCGTTGGGCGACCGCCTCGGTTACGAAGACCGCACGCGATGGTGGCGACTGGGCATCATCGCGTCCGGCGCCTGCGGCTCCCGTTGCCCGCAACGACTATGGGCCCGATGAGGCCCCGTTTTAGAGAGGACACATGGCACAGAGAGCGAAACCGAAGCGCCGCAGGCAGTCGCAGAGCAGTCTGCGGCAACGCAAGCCGAAGCCCTGCTACTTCTGTAAGGAGAAGATCGACTACATCGACTACAAAGACGTGGCGCTTCTGCGCAACTACATGTCCGACCGTGCCAAGATCAGGGCCCGGCGGGTGACCGGCAACTGCACGCAACACCAGCGTAAAGTGGCTCGCGCCATCCGGAACGCCCGCGAGATGGCTCTCCTCCCCTATATCAAACGATGAAGCTCATACTCATTGCCGAAGTTCCCAACCTTGGCGGGAAGGGCGACGTCGTCGAGGTTTCCGAAGGGTACGGACGAAACTACCTGCTCCCGAAGAACCTCGCGGTCAAAGCGACTCCTGGCGCCTTGAGCAATGCGGAGGCGTTGCTGAAATCTCGGCGGGAGACGGAACGGCGTTCGTTCGAAGCTGCCGAGGCAATCGCCAAGGCTCTGGTGGGTACTCGCGTCGTGGTCGCTGCTCGGGCCGGCGACGAGGGCAAACTGTTCGGGTCTGTGTCCACCGCGGACATCGTCGAGGGTGTGAAGAAATTCACAGGGATCGAACTGGATAAGAGCTACGTGTATCTCCCCGAGCCGATCAAGAGCATCGGACTGCACGAGATTCGGGTGAAACTGCATCCGGAAGTCGAGTTTCCCCTTTCTCTGGATGTGATCCCCGCATAGAGGTGACATGACCGATCTGGACCGAATGGCCCCTTCCCCAGCAGGCGGCACGAGCCGCAGGCTCCGGGTCGCCCCACACAACCGAGAGGCAGAAGAGTCCGTTCTGGGAGCGATCATGCTCTCGTCAGAGGCCGCGAACCTCGTGATGGACAAGTTGGACCCGGACGACTTCTACGTCCCGGCGCACCAGGCCATCTTCGAAGTGATCGTGGACCTCTACAACGCCAATCAGCCCATCGACCCGCTCACGGTCTCGGATGCGCTGCACCGCAAAGGCGAGTTGGATCGGATTGGCGGAGCCGGCTATCTGTCAGAGGTGATGGACGCCGTACCGACAGCGTCCAACATCGAGTACTACGCGGGCATCGTCGAAGAACATGGTCTCCGACGCAGGCTCATCAGCGCAGGGGGCATGCTCGGTGATCTTGCCGTCGCCACCGATGTCGCGATCACGGAGATCCTGGACCGAGCCGAACAGACCGTGTTTGCGGTGGCCGAGCGCCGGGTCGGGGACGGTCTCATGCCGATGAGCCCGCTGCTGCACAGCACGCTCGAGACGATCGAGGAGATGGAGGCACGCGGGACGGAACTCACAGGTCTGGCGACAGGCTTTCGCGATCTCGACAGGAAGCTTGGAGGGCTCCAGCCGGCGAACCTCGTCATCGTCGCCGCGAGGCCCGCGATGGGTAAGTCGGCCTTGGCGGCCAACATCGCGACCAATGTTGCGCTTGAAGGGGGCACCGTCGCCTTGTTCTCTCTCGAGATGAGTCGCGAGGAAATCGTGCAGCGGCTGTTGTGCTCGATTGGGCGGGTCGACTCCATGAAGTTGCGGACTGGTCAGCTTGGCCCTCAGTTGTGGCAGAAGGTCGTCCACGCGGCGTCAAAGATGTACCAGGTGCCGGTCTACATCGACGATTCCGGGCAGCTCACCGTCACCGACATCCGTGCGAAGTCCCGCAGACTGAAGCGGGGACACGGTCTCGACCTGGTGATCGTCGACTATCTGCAGCTCATGCAAGGCTCGAACCGTGAGAACCGGCAACAAGAGATCGCGGAGATCAGCCGTTCACTGAAGAACCTGGCTCGCGAGTTGGAGGTGCCGGTAATAGCGGTGTCGCAGCTGAACCGTGGCCTGGAATCTCGAGAAGACAAACGTCCCCGCCTCGGGGACCTTCGCGAATCGGGAGCCATCGAGCAGGACTCGGACCTTGTCATGTTCATCTATCGCCACGAGTACTACCATCCGGAGGCACAGGAAACGAAGGGCCTCGCAGAGGTGATCGTCGCCAAACATCGAAGTGGATCAACCGGCAAGGTGGATATGACCTTCCTTCCGGAGTTCACTCTCTTTGCCGACCTCGGCCGCGACGTCGTCTAGGGGGCTCGCTTCGCTTGCCGTACCTGGTACCAGGTATTCCGTATCACAACTTCAGGTCGATGCAAGACCGCGGGGCGGGCGTGGCGACCGTTGCTGAAAGCTGTCAGCCGCCAAAGGCGGAGAATGCCGCGAGAGAGGCGTTACACAGTCGTTGAGATGCGTGTCATGTGTTGCTCAGCGGGCTCCTGGGGTTCCCGAGGGCAAGGCCTCGAATCGAACCGATCAGCGACCGATCGGGATTCATCACGGATTCCGGGGCCGCCTGGTCCGATAGTGTGGGGGGCAACATCAAATCATGAGGAGGATCCATGGGCACAAGGATCAACCAGGTGGCAGTGCTGGGAGCGGGCGTTATGGGGCAGGGCATCGCAGCCCACCTGGCCAACGCCGGAATCCCCTCACTCCTCTTTGACATAGCGCCGGCCGAGCTGACCGATCAGGAGGCCAAGAAGGGGCTGACACTCGAAGACCGTGAGGTTCGTAACAGGATCTCCGCCGCCGGCTACGCGTCGATGCTCAAGGCCAAGCCGGCTTTGCTCTATCACAAGGACCTTGCGAGGCTCGTCACGCCCTGCAACTACGAAGACGACGCCGACAAGCTGGGCGATGTGGACTGGATCGTCGAAGTGGTCGTCGAACGCCTCGATGTCAAGCAGAAAATCTTCGCCATGGTCGACGAACGACGCAAGCCGGGAAGCATCGTCTCCTCCAATACTTCCGGTCTCTCGGTAGGGGGGATGGTCGAGGGGCGCAGCGACGACTTCCGCAAGCACTTCCTGGTGACCCATTTCTTCAACCCGGTTCGGTACATGCGCCTCCTCGAGCTGGTTCCCTGCGAGGACACCGATCCCGGATTGCTGGCCGACATGGCCGAGTTCGGAACGAACGTCCTTGGCAAAGGCATCGTCTACGGAAAGGACACTCCGAACTTCGTCGGAAACCGGATCGGCACCTTCGGCATGACGTCGGTGTTCCACTGGATGGAGAAGATGGGTGTTGGCGTCACCGAGGCCGACAAGATCTTCGGGCCGGCTACAGGGCGTCCCAAATCTGGCGTGTTCCGGACCGCGGACGTGGTCGGTCTCGACACGATGGCCCATGTTCTGACCACGGTGGCGGAGTCTTCGCCCGATGATCCGTGGCGTGAGCGGTTCATCGTTCCGGAGGTTCTCCAGAAACTGATTGAAAGAGGCGATCTGGGGGAGAAGACGGGCGCAGGGTTCTACAAGAAGACTCGGGACGCCGACGGAAAACGCAAGATCCTTGTGCTGAACTTCGAAACCCTCGAGTACGAGGAGCAGCCGAAAGTTCGGTTCGACTCTATCGGTGCAGCCAGGAAGCTCGAGGCTGCGGCGGACAAGATCCGTGAAGTGGTCTGGTTCGACGACAAGGCGGGCCATCTCGCCTGGAAGGTCACGGCGGAGACCTGTATCTATTCGGCGCAACTCCTGGGAGAGATCACAGACGACATCGTCAATGTGGACCGGGCCCTGCGGTGGGGTTTCAACTACGAACTCGGTCCGTTCGAGACGTGGGATGCGATCGGTGTCGAACGGTCCGTACGGCGTATGCGCGAAGAAGGCATGACGGTTCCCGGTGTCGTCGAAACGTTGCTCGCCAAGGGTGATGGAACCTGGTACGTGCGTCGCGACGGCACTCTGCACTACTGGGACGTTTTCACCGAGGAGTACCTGCCGGTTCCAGGGTTGGAGGGCATCATCACCATTGCCGATTTGGCGGTGCTCGACAGCAACGAAGGGGCCACGCTCTTCGACATGGGAGACGGCGTCGGCCTGCTCGAATTTCACACGAAGATGAACTCGATCGACGCGCAGATCATCGAGATGATGGACAAGGCGTGTGATTGGGTGAACGAAGGCAGACTCGTCGGCCTCGTGGTAGGCAACGAAGCCGCCAACTTCTCTGTCGGAGCGAACATTGGCCTGGTCGGCATGCTGGCCATGTCGAACATGTGGGACGAACTCGAAGGTGCCGTCCGGGGCATCCAGAACGCCTATATGAAGATGAAGTACTGTGAGGGTCCCGTCGTGGCCGCTCCGAGAGGACTGACACTCGGCGGCGGATGCGAAGCCGTCATGCACAGCGACGCCGTGCGAGCGTTCGCCGAGACGTACATGGGTCTCGTGGAACTAGGAGTGGGACTCATCCCCGCGGGCGGTGGATGCAAGGAGATGGCGTTCCGCTACTACGGGAGCGTGCCGGTCGGAGTGGACACCAACATGTTCCCGTTCATGGAGAAGATCTTCAAGACGATCGGGATGGCCACCGTCTCCACCAGTGCCGAGGAGGCGCGCGACCTTGGGTACCTGCGTCCGACCGACAAAGTGCACCTGAACTCCGACACCCTGCTCGCCTCCGCCAAGAAAGACGTTCTGGCATTGGTGGAAACCGGCTATTCGCCGCCAAGGCAACGCACCGTCACCGTTCCCGGGAGGGACGGCATTGCCGCCATCGGGATCGCGGCACACACGATGCGCGGCGGCGGCTACATCAGTGAGTACGACGAGCACCTGGCCAAGAGGCTCGCGTACGTGATCTGCGGTGGGGATGTCGCTCAGGGAACCGAGCGGAGTGAGCAGGATTTCCTCGATCTCGAACGTGAAGTATTCGTCGAACTCTGCCACGAAGAAAAGACGCTCGAACGGATTCAACACATGCTGGCCACCGGAAAACCGCTGCGGAATTAGGAGAGCAAAGACATATGAGTACTGGAGTCGTCGTTACCCACGCCTACCGTACGGCGGTGGGAAAAGCCTATAAGGGCAGCCTTCGGGAGACTCGCCCCGATGATCTGCTCGGACTCTTGATGCAGGGGTTCGTCGAACGGGTTCCTGAGCTGGATCCGGCCGCCATCGGTGATGTGATCATCGGCTGTGCGATGCCCGAGGGAGAGCAGGGAATGAACGTCGGCCGTATCGCGGCACTTCGTGCCGGCCTGCCGGTCGAGGTTCCTGCCATGACGATGAATCGGTTCTGCAGTTCCGGTCTACAGACGCTGGCGACCGGCGCGGCGCATATCGTCGCGGGTTTTTCGGACATCGTGCTGACAGGGGGCACCGAGTCGATGACGATGGTGCCGATGGGTGGGAACAAGCCTGCACCCAATCCGTGGCTTGCCGAGCACATGCCCACAGCGTACGAATCGATGGGGATGACGAGTGAGAACGTCGCTGAACGGTTCGACGTCAGCCGCGAAGAGCAGGATCGGTTCGCCCTCGAGTCACACCGGCGAGCTCTCGCCGCGCAGAAGGCTGGCAGGTATGCCGACGAGATTCTCCCTGTCCAGGTGCGTCTCGGTGGTGAGTCGTTCGTCTTCGATACCGATGATGGACCCCGTGAGAGCACGCTCGAGGGACTGGCGAAGCTCCGGCCCGCCTTCAAAGTGAACGGCACATCGACGGCGGGAAACTCGTCGCAGATGTCCGACGGTGCGGCACTCGAGTTGTTGATGACTCGCGAGAAGGCAGAGGAACTCGGGTTCGAGCCTCTCGGCGAGCTCGTCACTTTCCAGGTGGCCGGGGTCGATCCGGCGATCATGGGAATTGGCCCGTCCCTGGCCATTCCCAAAGCGCTCGACGCTGCTGGGCTGACGCTGGACGACATCGGCCTGATTGAACTCAACGAGGCCTTCGCCAGCCAGGCGGTGTACTGCATTCGGAAGCTCGGCATCGACCCGGAGAAGGTGAACGTGAATGGTGGCGCGATCGCCCTTGGACATCCACTCGGTTGCACCGGGGCCAAGCTGACCGCGACATTGCTCCATGAGATGAAACGACGCGATGTGGAATACGGCATCGTGAGCATGTGCATCGGTGGAGGCATGGGCGCGGCAGGGATTTTCCGAAGAGGCTGAACCCTTTCTCGTCAATGCTGGCCTCGCTATGTGATGCCAGCATTGACGAGAAGAGCACTAGGTGGGATGAGCGACGAAGATGCCTGCCCTGAAGCCCACGCGCAGTCGAGCACCGTCGCGGCCACGATCCCCGAAGTAGAACCCGAGCAGCGCTTGGGCATCATGGAGGCTCTCGAAAACGAACGCGGTCTCAATGATCTCGAACTCGAAACCTCTCGCCGTCCAGAAGTCGACGTCGGCGGTGATGTCGCGGTCGCTCAACGCCGTGAACTCGTCACCACCCAGGTTGTCGACGATCGCGATCGTTCCTTGGGATCTGATGGCACGTCTCAGCTCCTCGAGCCCTGGCGCAGGATCCCATCCTCGGGAGAAGAAGTACGCCCACGTCGCATACGCGCCGTCGAGGATTGCAGGCCCGAACGGGAGATGTTCGGCATCAGCCTGCACCCATGGAAGGATCCGATCTGGTCGAATCATGGCGGCGGCAGGCTCGAGGGCGACGACCCACCGGCGTGGTGTTGTCAGCCGTTCGGCAGTGAACCCGTCACCCGCGCCGATGTCGGCGACTACACCGTCTGGCAGAAGCCGATCGAGGGCGTTGATGACCAGCCCTTGCCTGTCCATCGCCGCTCGTTCGATGGCGAAGAGCCCGGAACGGTCGGTTCCGTAGAACGGGATGACTGCCATGGGCGCCAGGCTACCGGCGGTATGGCCATTGTTTCTTGCAGAGTCTTCGAGATTCACTCACAGGCTGCTTACGTCGCAAGCGCATCGTGAGAGCAGACGCAGAACCAAGGAGGTTGCAGATGCGTTTGCGGAAACTCACGATCCTGCTGCTGGTCGTCGCCCTCGTCGGCGCCGTGCTGGCAGTCCCCGCCTTCGCCGAAGAGGCCGATGGGAGCGGTGAAGCCTTCGTCTCGGGCCGAGGACGGCTCTGGGCGAGAGGCGCTGGGGAAGTCCGGTTTGACATGGGCGGCCAGGCGCATTTCTTCATCGACGGCGATGTGATGATCAGTGACATCGCGGGCGACATGAAGGTCAAGATCATCAGCGAGGACACGTATCGCAACGGCGGGATGGCGGCCGCCGCCGAGTTCGTCGGCAGGGAGCTGACTCTCGAAGATTTCCGCGGCTACCTCGCCGTGGAAGGTACCCACTTCCTGCTACAGGCTGAAGGGAAGGCGAAGCTTCGAGCTCGTGGCGTGGGTGTCGCGCATCTCGCGGGACGCGGCTGGTACAAGACGGGCAGCGGGCCGATTACCCGATGGAGCGCCACCGGGAGGGAGGTCGAGCTGGCCGGATGAGGGAGCAACATGAGGGACCCGGCCGTCAGGCCGGGTCCGAGCGCGCTGTTCCCGCAGTAATGCCGGCGCCGACGACGAGCGCGACGCCGATCCATGACCACGTGTCTCCCGGTTCGGCGAGAAACAGCGCCGCCCACACGACTGCCGAAGCGGGTTCCAGGTAGGAGAGGATCGCGATACTCGCGACAGGCAGGGTCGCCACGAGCGACCAGTAGATCATCAACCCGACGCCCGTCAGAACGACCCCGAGCAATACGATCTGCCACCAGTATGTCGGGATCTCGGGGATCGAAGACGCTGCCCAGGGTGTCATGACAAGAGCGGCGACGCTCATCTGTAGACCCGCCAGTTTCAGCCCTCCGACCTGCTGGGCTGCCGGCTTCCCGATGAGGACCATGGCTGCGAAGGTGACCGCGGCGATGAGGCCGGCGATCACGCCTTCGACCGTGACACCGGCACCCGGGCGCGCCACCAGGATCACGCCAACCAGTGCGGCTGCGAGAGCGATGATCGATCGGGGTCTGAGTTGCTCGCCCAGAACCACTCGAGCCAGGGTTGCCATCGCGATGGGGCCGAGATAGACCAGCACGAGGGCCACCGCCACCGTCGTTGTCTTGATCGACCAGAAAAATGCGGCCCAGTGAATGGCCAGAATGACCCCGATCGCGATGATGCGGCCGAACGGGTCGGCACGCCGAAGGGTGAGCTCACCCCGGATGCCGAGGACGATGAGCACGGTGATGGCACCGAGCCAGAGCCGCAATGCCGCGAGCTGCTCCGCGGGCAACGAGACAGTCCGGACGATCAGCGGAATCGTTCCCCACGCGGCCGCCACAACCGCCATCGTGACGGACGCTGTCACACGAGGACGGGTCATCACCGTGCCGTCAACAGAACGTGTCCGGTGGAAGACTTGGCTGACGCCGGATGTGCTCGTTCTCAGGCGAGAACGCAAACTCCCAATAGGCCGCCTGCGCTCGGGTCGCAGGCCGGTCGGTGTCACGGGCCATGAAGAGCGTCGTCATGAGATCCATGTCTTCGATCTGGATGGGGACGACCGTTCCGGCCTTCGTGGCTTCGCAGGCAACGGACATCGAAACGAACGCGACCCCGATCTTCTCCTGCACCGCCCCACAGATGGCTTCCGAGTTCCCAAGCACCATCACCTTGTCGAGGTCGTCGAGGGTCATGTCGTGCCAGGAGAGTCCTTCGACCACAGCGGAGCGAGTCCCCGACATGGACTCTCGAAGGATGAACTGCCCTGTAAACAGCTCCTTCGGCTTGAGGGGACGGTCGAGGGCTGCCCAGGGATGATCCGGTGGGACGATCAGCACGATCCGATCGGTCAGGAACGGCCGGTATTCGATACCTTTATAGGGTTCCCGAAGGCTCGTCATCGCGAGCTGAACGTCACCTTCGCGAAGTTTCTGGAGCGCCATGTGACGACCGGTCACGTCACAAACGAGACCCACTCTCGGGAACCGCTTGTGGAACCCGGCAAGGAGCTTCGGGATGACATACTTTCCCGCAGCCGTGCTGCATCCGAGCTTGAGTATTCCGACGACTTCCCCCTGCAACGAGGCCATCGCCTCCTCGAGGTGGATGGTGCGGTCGATGACGTCGCGGGCCATCGGGATGAGTACCCGGCCGGGGTCCGTCAGCGTGACCTGCCTCCCCGTGCGGGTGAACAGAGGGACGTCGAGTTTCTTCTCCAAAGACCGAATCTGCATGGAGATCGCAGGTTGTGAGATGTTGAGCCTTCGGGCAGCTTCGGAGAAGTTCTCGGTTTCCGCCGCGGCCAGGAAGATTTGGAGTTCTCTCGGGTTGAGCATAACCAAACTCTATCAGAGGTGAGGAGGAGAACGCCACTCGACTTCTCATCGGTACGTTGCTGGTGATAAGTGGCTGGGGGCGGTGCTGTCTTTGCTCGATAAGTGGACCGTGATAAACTTATGAGGTCCGCCGAGGGAACTCGGGTGGACCTCAGAGTGACCGTGGCACCCTCAGCTACCTCCCTCCCGGCTGAGGGTGCTTCGCGTTGCACTCAAGATCTGGACAGGATCGACCGATACCAGAGGACGACAGTGTCCTCGATGGTCGAGCAGCAGACGGAGTACCCCCTTCCTCCAACTCACCGAGGACAACGGAGGCCCCCCGAACTCGGGGGGCCTCCATATGCATATGGGGTAGTCTGGCTGCCTCGTGGGGTATCTCCTGTTGACCAATGATGATGGCGCCGACTCGCCGGCCCTGCTGCCGTTTGCTCATGCGCTGCAGGAGATCGCAGACGTCAAGGTGGTTGTGCCCGATCGTGAGCGGAGCTGGATCGGTAAGGCGATCACGAGGTTCGGAGAGATCCGGGTGCGGCGAACGGTTCTCGAAGGGATCGAAGTTGCGGTAGCGGACGGGTTTCCCGCCGACTGTACCCAGCTTGGAGTGCATTCACTGTTCGGGACGCGACCGGACATGGTCGTGTCCGGTATCAACATCGGTTTGAACGACAGCCTGGCGTTCTTTCTCTCCAGCGGCACGGCCGGAGCGGCGGCCGAAGGGTGGATTGCCGGGATCCCGGCGTTCGCTTTCTCCACCGGAGTGACGAGTGACCATCGCTCATGGGCAAAACGAGTATGGGCGGGTGAGGACGCCGAGCTGTGGCCTCGCGCTGCCCAGATCAGCGTTGGCGTCGTGCGTGACGCCATGCGCAACGGGTACCCGAAAGGTGTCGACCTGCTCAATGTGAATTTCGCGGTCGACACGGCAGTCGACTCACCGCGCTTGATCACCGACCTCGCCAAGCTCGGCTACGACAGCATCTTCCGGGAGCGGGAACCAGGCGTGTTCGTCCACGACTTCTCCACCGGCCTCCGGATGCGTGGTGATCTCTCGGGGACCGATGTGGAAGCCGTCGCACGAGGCTTCGTGTCGATCACTCCGGTCCGCCTGGCGCACGCCGCCGAGATCAGTGATGCTGATCGGCGGGCGTTGGAGCGGCCCAACGGCTGAGCCCTACGCGAAGTCCTGATGGATTCTGCTCGGCGTCGGTCCTCGCTGCCCCTGGTACTTGCTGCCCGCCGTGCCGTAGGGTCGGTCAGCGGGTGTGGTCAACTCGTAGAAGGAGATCTGTCCGATCCTCATACCTGGATAGATCGCGATCGGCAGCTTCGCGACGTTGGAGAGTTCGAGCGTCAGGTACCCGTCGAAACCGGGATCCACGAACCCGGCCGTCGAATGGATCAGGAGACCGAGCCGTCCGAGACTCGACTTGCCCTCGAGTCGTGCGACGACGTCATCGGCGAGACGAACCCGCTCCAAAGTGGATCCGAGGACGAACTCGCCAGGGTGCAACATGAACGGTTCGTCGACACCGGTCTCCACGAGAGTGGTCAGATCTTCCTGCGACTGCTTCGGATCGATCTGGGCGTATCGGTGGTTCTCGAAGACTCTGAAGAACCGGTCGACTCGCAGATCCACGCTCGATGGTTGTACGAAGGACTCGTCGAAGGGGTCGACGACGATACGCCCCGATGCCACGGCCTCTTTGATGGTCCTGTCTGAGAAGATCACGGTTGCCTCCTGGGGGGATGGTAGATGAGAGCGGGCGTCCAGGCACCAGGATTGGCGGGTACGGCACGGCCATTGCCCCGAACCCAGGGCTCAGGAGTACCCCTGGGGTACCCAGGAGCCCAGGGCTCAGAGATCGGGGGCTGACTGTGCCCCAGCCGTCGATGAGGCGCCGGCGTTTCTACCCCGGCGGGAAGAGCACGTGGACTCCGGTGTCCACAGTCCACTGATCGCCGGTTTGCGTATCGACAATGAACCGTCGACCCAGATCTTGGCTCTCGACGTAGGGTGCGTAGAGGGGCGGAATGGCGAGGGGGGCAGCAGCGTATCGGCCGTCGAATGCGAGTGACGTCGTGAACGCCGGGGAGGCGAGCACCGCATCGGCGAGCACCGACCACCGATCGATCTCGGTTCCGTCGAGAGTGGATGTCAGCACGATGGTCTGGGGGTTGTGCAATGAAACGTCTGCGGTGTAGGCGAACGTCGAGCCATCGGGGGACAGGATTCCGCACCCTGCGGCCTTCTGGGGTTCCAGGTGTGCCAGGGGGGCGAGGTCGGTGAGATCGAAGAGGTCATAGGATGCCGAGTTGCCGACTATCGATGTGACGAGGACCTGGTTGCCACCGACCGTGGCGCAACCGATCGACGCTTCGCTGTCGTCGAGATCCACCAGGGTCCGTACCTCGTTGGCAGCGAGATCGTAGGCGACGAGTCGCCGATCATCGGTCAGCAGGGCGGTGGGAGCATTGTCGATCATGGCGACGCCCGCGAGACGCCACGGGTCCGCAGCGATGACCTTCTGCACCTCGACGGCACCGGACTCATAGGTGGCGAGACGAACACCACCGAAACCGGTGAAGAGAATCCGTCCGGCAACGGTCAGCGCATCCGGAGCATTTCGGGCGCTCGGCCACCCGTACCATCCGGAATACGATCCGCCGAACTGTAGAGCGTTGTATCGGACAAGAGCGAGATGTGTCGGTGGTCCATCGGGGAAGAGCTGGTCTTGCACGGAGGCCATGTGGCGTCTGGAGCTGCCGTCGGGAGGCAGGTCTCCTACCGTCAGTCCGCTCTCGAACGCTACGACCGGAATCTCGACTACGACAGGTCCTTCGTCCGAGTCGAACTCCACGGCAAACGTCCGGCTCTGGGTGTCCAGGGTTGTGCCGCCGAGGATCTCGTAGGGAGCGCCGCACAGGGCCGCTTCACAGAACGGGGCCAGGAGTTCGTTCCACGGGGTCGTCCAGAGGTCGGGGAACCGGGCCTCGATGGCGGCGGAGGTTCCGTGGTCGACGAGGAGGCTTCCAGCGACATCCCACGCGCCGTCGGCAAGGGCCGCGAGGAGATCATCGATGACCCGGCGGGCATCGATCTCTGTGACCATCGACTCGGGCTCGATCATGACGCCATCGATCAGAACCTGCCGCCTGTCTCCCGGGCCGCGCACCGTATGGACCTCGTAGATCTCCTGCATTCGTCGATGGATTCTGTCTTCGATCTGGTAGTCGATGAATACCGAACGGAGCGGCCCGAGATTGGTCTCACCGGCAGGGCGGATGTCCGGAGTTTCGGGGAGTTCGAGCTGTGCAATATCGGAGCACGCGTATAGGCACGAAGGAAACGATGAGTCGGCAAAAGCCTGTGCAGCCGCAGCGGTGAGGCAGTTTTCCGCTCCGAGGCCACGGGAACGATCGGCGATGAACCGTGCAATCAGTTCATCTGCGATCTGAACGTCGGGGATCCGTTCGTCGGTGAGCAGCGGCGTACCGCAGAGTCCAGGCCCGGGGGGCAGTGTGCTACTCGTCGTCGTGATCGGTGGGATCGTCGTGGTCGTCGGTACCCACACGGGACCCGGTGGTGTGCAGGCCGCTGCGAACAGCAGGAGGGCGAGAAGGGCTCGTTGCATGAGACGAACGGCAGGGTACTAGGAGGACCGATCGGCCTGCCGACTCTGGAGCAGACGACAGTGTGCTCCTTGGGCTTCGTTACCGGTGTGTCCTCTGGGGACAGGACCATTGATGACGAGGTTGTCTGGGCTGTGAGCGTATCCCGAGCACGCTCAGTCGGCACCACGAGCCACGCCGGAGGCCTCAGTTCGCAGCGGCGACATACACGATGACGAAGCCGGTGACCGTGGAAGTCTCGATGTGATCCTCGATCCGGTAGATGCCGGAGGGCACATCGGGGATGAGGATCTCCGAGGAGTCGGGCAAGGGAATACCGATCGCGGGAAGAACCGTGGTTTGGCCCGGCGCTATCGGAACGGTGCTGGGGGACAAACCAGGCTTGTCACGCGTGAGGAGGAAGAGCGGTTTCCAGTCCGCTCCGTCCCAACACTGGAATTCTGCGCCGATCCCGACGAATTCGCCGGCGAAGTCGCCATCGGGGTCCATGGAGAGCTTCGCTCGTGTTCCTGCCACAACTGGGTTCGGTTCGAGGTTCACTTGGATCGCAGAAACCGCCGCGAGTTCACTCGGCGGAGGCGAGGTGCAGGCGTCGATGGCCGGGCCCCCTGAACACGAGGCTGCAACCAACAGCATGAGCGCAAGTGTGAGTCTGGTTGACTGCACGGAGCCAGACTACGTCGAGCGTTGCCTTGCTGAAGAGTCCATATTCGGGCACGTCGGTCTGTACGGAGAGCGGGTGAGGGGAATCGAACCCCCGTTGCAAGCTTGGGAAGCTCGTGTTCTACCACTGAACTACACCCGCGAAGGCCGCAAGCTTACCCTATGAGACTGGCCACGGCCCAGACGGTGATGACCATTCCGGCAACGAGCAGAAACCAGGCTCGGCCTGCGCACAAGCCACCCTCCTGACCCGCTGGTCCCGCGTCCTTGCTGCCCCTCACGAGCGTAAACGCGTTTCCGAAGACCATAGCCAGCCCAATCGCGAGCACCAGCAGCGCGATCGTCCCATTGAGGCTGATCAGTCCCGACATGATGGATGACACGTTAGGAGCCTGGTGACGACGATGAGAAGTCGCGCGGAGTTCTACGTGCTCCAGCCGGCACCCGTACAATGCGGCCCATGTCGAGCAAAGGTTCCCGGTCCGCGGTCATCGCCGCGCTTGTGGGCAACAGTGCCATCGCCGTCGCGAAGTTCGTCGCCGCACTCTTCACCGGGAGTGCGGGCATGCTTGCAGAAGCGTTCCATTCGGTAGCGGACACAGGGAACCAGTTGCTGTTGCTGCGAGGTCTGGCGGTGTCGCATCGGGGTCGCTCCGTGGAACATCCGTTTGGGCGCGGCAAAGAGGTGTACTTCTGGAGCTTCATGGTGGCGGTCATGCTGTTCGTCGGCGGCGGCGTTTTGGCGGTTCAGCGCGGTGTTCAGGCGTTGCTGCATCCCCACGAAGTGACCGACTTCGTCTCGAACTTCATCGTGCTTGGTGTCGCTGTCGTGATCGAATCGCTGACATTTCGAGTGGCACTGAGACATTTCAACGACGAGCGGGGGAGTCGAGGTGTTTGGCGTTCGTTGCGCGGCACCAAAGACAGTGCCGTGTTGGTCGTCTTGCTGGAGGACAGTGCCGCCATCGTCGGGCTGCTCGTCGCCGGGGCCGGTCTGGCGCTGACGCAGATCACGGGTTCGACGATGTGGGACGGGCTCGCATCGATCGTCATTGGTGTTCTCCTCGGCGTCGTTGCCGTGCTGCTCGCTTCAGAGACGAAAGAGCTGCTGGTCGGCGAGGCCGCAGACCGTTCGGATCGTTCCGCCGTCAGGGCGGCGGTGTTGTCGATCGAGGAAGTCGAGGGCATCGGCAGGCTGCTCACGATGCACATGGGGCCAGAAGAGGTGCTCGTGAACATCGAGGTCCACATGCGCGATGATCTCAGTGGAGAGCAGGTGGAGGCTGCAACGAGACGGATCGAGACGGCCATCCGGGGTGTTCTTCCGGAGGCAGGAGATATCTTCGTGGAGCCGATCCATGCCTGAGGCCACGGCTCCGGGATCATCGGGGAATCTGGGCCCCGGATTCGACACCCTCGCTCTGGCGCTGGAACTTCGCTGTCGAGTCAAGGCGATGCCGGCCGATGCGTGGGAAATCAGGCATGTTGGCGTCCACCGGCCCGAGCATGGCGATGCCCTTCGGCCCGAACATGGCGATGCCGTGCTTGCAGCGGCGCGGCTTGCCGTCGGGGATCGATCACCTCTTGCGCTGATGGTGTGGAACGAGATTCCGATCGGCCGGGGGCTGGGTTCCTCTGCAGCTGCGGCCGCAGCGGGCGCTGCGGCGGCGTGGCGTGCGGTTGGGCACATCCCGGTACCGTCGGACGTGTTTGAAGTGGCGGCGGAGATCGACGGACATTCTGACAATGCCGCTGCTTCGGTCTACGGAGGTCTGGTATCGGTCACAACGAAGGGCACCGTGCTGCGACTCGCATTGCACGAGAGCATCAGGCTGGTGATTGCAGTCCCTGAAGAGACCTTGCCGACACGGAAGGCAAGGAAGCAATTGCCGGACACGATCGATCGCAATCTGGTCGTAAGGAGCCTGCAGAGGATCGTTGCGCTCATCGAGGGATTACGAACAGGCAACGCCGGGGTACTTTCCACCGCGGCCGGGGATGAGCTTCACGAGTTGCCGCGCGCTCGCCTCAATCTCCGAGCGGAGCGGCTGATCGGCGCGGCCCGACGCTCCGGAGCGCTGCACGCGTGCTGGAGTGGTGCCGGTCCTTCTGTTCTGGCGCTCACCGTTGCCGAGAAGCGCTCGGCCGTTGTCGCCGCGATGCGGGCCGAACTGGGAAACGACGGTGTCGTGCTGACACCGGAGGTGGCGGTTGACGGGGTGAGGGAGTCGGGCTGACAGGCTCCGGCTTGCGCTCAGGCGCCGGACCGTGCATGCTATTGCCCTCAACGCTCAGAGGTTTGCATGGGTTCGCTGATCAAGAAGCGGCGCAAGAAGATGTCAAAGCACAAGTACCGCAAGCGTCGCAAGGCCAATCGGCACAAGAAGAAATAGCGGCTCGGCGGCCTTCGCGCCATCCGTTCGTCCCATGAGGTCCGGCAAGGCCGGACCTCGGCGCGTGGTGTTGCCCAGGCACCTGGCCGTGTGGCGCGTACGAAACCGTGTACTCAGGACCCTGATGCAGCCGGTGGCGGCATCAGGTTTGTCGTCTCCGTCGTCAGGCGGGGAAGTTCTGCCGAACGGCGGCAATAATCGCTCCACCCAAAACGATGAGCGCGATGATGCCCACGATCAGCCCGACGAGGGCGACGACTCCGTAGACGGTGAAGAGGGTCTTGAGCTTCGTCTGCGACACGAGGAAGCGATCGGGGTTTCCCGTTGTGTGAGCATCCTCGGCGGCTCCCGCGGATTGCCACAAGAGGACACCGATCCAAATGGGAAGCCATGCAACGATGATGCCGACGATCGTGAGGGCATAGAGTGCTCCACCACCGATCGACAGTACGGCGAGGAGTTTCATCCAGCCTTTCGCTTGGAAGAGCGGTTTGGCTGCATCCTGGACGCGGAATGTGCCCGGGGGTTGTGTTGCCGGTGGGCGGCTCGGTGCCTCGAATCCTTCCGGATAAGTCATGAGTGCTCCCTCTGTCTGCTGTCACAGTAGCGGACAGACTGCTGCCCGTCTCAGCCGGCCACGAATGATGTTGCCGGTAGAGGCGAGAAGCCTCAGGGCTGGAAGCGGCGAAGTCGCAACGAGTTGGCGACCACCGAGACACTCGATGAAGCCATCGCCGCCGCAGCGAGAACCGGGCTGATGATGCCGGCTGCTGCCAGGGGGATCATGGCAGTGTTGTAGATGAATGCCCAGAAGAGGTTTTGCTTGATCGTGCGGAACGTTGCCCGAGCCAGTTTCATCGCGGTGCCGGCAAGTGCCGGGTCGCCGGACATCAAGATCACGTCACCCGCTTCGATTGCTATGTCGGTCCCTGTTCCGACGGCCATCCCCAGGTCTGCCTGCGTGAGTGCGGGGGCGTCATTGATGCCGTCGCCGACAAATGCGACAGTCATGCCTTGCGACTGGAAGTGTTCGACGTGGGCGGCCTTGTCGCCGGGCATGACCTCGGCGACGACGTCGTCGATGCCGAGCGAACGGCCGATGGCGGCGGCGGTCGTCCGGTTGTCGCCGGTGATCATTGCCACCCGGGCACCCATCTGCTTGAGGTTCCGGATCGTGTCTTCAGCGGTGGGCCTCACGGTGTCGGCGACTGCGATCGCTCCGCGCGTCAGACCGTCCCAAGCAACGAAGAAGACGGTTCTTGCGTCCTGTTCGAGATCGGCAGCCTTCGCGATCAGAGAAGCATCGATGCCGATGCCGAGGTCTGTGAACAGGGCCTGGCGACCAACGACGACATCTTGGCCGTCTACGGTTCCCTGGACACCCCGCCCGGCGTGATTCACGAAATCTGCCGGCCGTTCGAGCGTGACCTCCCGCTCTTCGGCACCAAGAGCGACCGCTCTGGCGATGGGATGCTCAGACGCGGCCTCGATGGATCCGGCAAGTCGTAGGAAGGTCTCCTCGTCCTCGGTCGTGATGACGTCGGTCAACTCCATGAGCCCGTGCGTGAGAGTTCCGGTCTTGTCGAACATCACCATGTCTACGTTCTTGGATCGCTCGAAGACCTCCGCGCCCTTGAAGACCACTCCGAGCTGAGCGCCCTTTCCGGAGCCCACCATGATGGCGGTGGGAGTAGCGAGACCCAGCGCACACGGGCAGGCGACGACGAGGACGGCGACGCCCGTGATCACTGCTTTCGAGATTCCACCGCCGGCGAGGAGCCACCCGACGCCGGTGAGCAGCGCGATGCCCATGACGATCGGGACGAACACGCCGGCAATCTTGTCTGCGAGCTTCTGGACGGGAGCCTTGGAAGCTTGTGCGTCCTCCACCAGCGCGACGATCCGCGACAGGGCCGTGTCGGCGCCGACGTGAGTGGCGCGCACGATCAGGTTCCCCTGCTGGTTGATCGTTGCTCCGAACACGTTCGCTCCCGGAGCCTTGTCCACAGGAACCGACTCGCCGGTGAGCATGCTTTCATCGACGGAAGACCGGCCATCGGTGACCACCCCATCGGTCGGAATCTTTTCCCCGGGCTTGACGACCATCAGGTCCTCGGCGGCGACGTCTTCAACCGGGATCAGTGTCTCCACGCCGTTCCTCATCACCCTGGCCTGCTTCGCCCCAAGTTCCAGCAGTTTGCCGATCGCAGAGGAAGCGCGTCCTTTGGACCGAGCCTCGAAGAAGCGGCCGAGCAGGATCAGGGAGATGATGATGCCGGCCGTGTCGAAGAAGAGAGGCTCACCCGCGAAGAATGCCCAGACCGAGTATCCCCATGCGGCGAGTGTTCCAACCGAGACCAGCGTGTCCATGTTCGCGTCGAAACCACGGAGCCGTTTGGCCGCGACGCGGTGAAACTGCCAGCCGAAGACGAACTCGACCACCGAGGTGAGTCCCCATTGCAGGAGACCGTTGGTTTTCGATTCCGGGACGAGCCATGCGAGGAGGATGACGGGAACTGTGAAGATCATCGCCCCGATGAAGTTGCGCCGCTGGTATCGCTCCTCATCGCTGTAACGCTCGACGATGTCGACGCGTTCCATCTCGGGGGTCTTCTCGGAGATCTCATATCCGATCTTCTCGACCGCCTGGATGAGCGCTGCAACGTCGACGTCTCGTGCAGCAGCGACTCTTGCCTCTTGACCGGCGTAGTTCACGGCTGCCGCCGCGACGCCTTCCTGCTTGGACAAGATACGCTCGATGCGGAGAGCGCACGAAGCGCAGGTCATGCCCTCGACATCAAAGGTGATCTGGTCCGGACCGAAGACGGGGGTGTCGGTGTCAGTGCCCATCGACGGTGTAGCCCTGAGTCTCGATGGCCCCCACGATCGTGTCGAGGGTCAGCGTCGCGTCATCCCATGTGATGTCGACAGTGCGCGATTCGATGTCCACTTCTACGCTTTCGGCTCCTGGGAGGCTGGCGACGGCGCCTTCGATCGACATCTTGCAGTGGCCGCAGGAAATCTCGGGAATGTTCAAGGTCGTGGTGGTCATTGGATGTCCAGGTCGAGTTGGGGCGCCGGTCCGGTGACCGCAGCCGTGTACTTCATCGTTTCCATCAGTTCATCGACGATCTCTGCGGCTCGGTTCTCCCGTACGGCGTCGGCGACGCAGGTCTCGAGATGATTCTGGAGCACGATCCTGTTCACCCGTTCCAGAGATGCCTGGAGAGCGGAGACCTGTTTCATCACGTCCGGGCAGTATCGGTCTCCCTCGACCATTGCGATGACGCCGTCGAGATGCCCTCTGATCGTCTTGAGCCGGTTGAGCGCGTTGCGCTTGTGTTCTTCCTTCATGACACCACTCTAGCATACCCCACCCGGGGTGGGGTGGGGACTCTATGGCAAAAGGGGAGGCCCCGGAGGAGGGGACTTCCGGGGCCTCGAATCGGCGCCTGTGTAGAGGGGGATGGCGCCGTGATGGGAGGGGATTCAGGTGCTCTCGGGGACGACGCGTCCTCGTACTCTCGGGAACCTGACGGGAGCATGGGCGAAGCAGTACTCACGCCGGTTGTACATGGAGAGGCGCGTGCGGCAATCCTTGTGTGCGCAAACCCGGTTCTCTCCGTACTTGCGGGAGGGACGAATTCCGCCCTTCAGTCTTGCGCCTTTCAATGTGTCTGTCATGCTGACCTCCGTCCTCGAACCTCTGTCAACGTTGGCAGTTCGAGCTTTGTTCCCGGTACGTTACCTGAGATTCGTGAGAATTTCACCTATTACGACGTTGGGAATGGTGGTTTTGTTCCCGGGTTGTTCGTGCGCTCGGAACTCCTGACTTGTTCTCTGCGGCTAACTGTGCCTCGTCAACGTGAACAGAGCGTGAAGGCTTGCTAAACATTTGGTGAGAACGCACACGGTGATGTGCGGCCGCCGATATACAGTTTTCAGTCATCAGTTTTCAGTCATGAGTAATCGGTCATCAGTTCTCAGTAGTTGATGCGGTGCCCTCTTGTTGGGAACGCTTTGACGACTGACGACTGACGACTGACGACTGACGACTGACGACTGACGACTGACGACTGACGACTGACGACTGACGACTGACGACTGACGACTGA